>JBCCOR010000031.1:0-15462 GCA_039025295.1 Acidobacteriota bacterium | reverse complement strand
GGTGAGGTCGTCGTCGGTGAGGTTGACCAAGAACGCCACCGGCGGCACCGCGTTCAGGCGCTGCGCGTCGCTCGGGCGCAGGTTCGGCAGGGCCTCGAAATCGCCCGGCGCGGTCACCACCTTGGGCGGCTCGGCGTCCTCGGGCGTCGGCGTCGGGCGGGTGTCGTTGAGATCGCCGCCGTTCGACGCGCCGCCGTTGGTCAGCGCCGCACCGCCGTTGACAGGCGCCGCGCCGCCGCTGGCAGCGGCCGCGCCGCCGCCGTCCGCCGCGCGGGCGCTGCTGGTCGGGAGTGAGATGGTCGCGTCGCCGTCGTACTCCGAGAGCGTCACGATCGACGGCGGGGTCGCGGTCGGATCGACCCGCAGGCGCGCGCGGCAGATCGGGCAGTTGAGGCCGAAGGCGCGGTTGGGAATCTTGTCGTCGGGCAGGTTGAGCGGCGAGCTGCAGGTGGCGCAGACAATTTGCATGGGGATCTCCGGATGAAGGCGGGAAAAGCGGGATTACTCGCCGGTGAGGTCGGCCATTTCGAGCTGCAGATTGCCCCGGTTGGTGGCGTAGGCGAGGGCGGTCGACATGTCGAGCGCGCCGTCGCGCACCATCTGCTCGAGCACCTGGTCGAAGCTCTGCATGCCGTCCTGATCGCCGTCCTTGATCGCGTCGAGCAGCGAGCGGCCTTCGCTCTCGCCCTTGGTGATGTAGTCGCGGGTGCGCAGGGTCGACTTCATGATCTCGATCGCCGCGATGCGGCCGCCGGTCGGTTTCGGGATCAGGCGCTGCGAGATGACGTATTTGAAGGTCTGGGCGAAGCGCATCCGCACCTGCTGCTGCTGGTCTTTGGGGAAGACGCCCTGGATGCGGTCGACGGTCTTCGAGGCGTCGATCGTGTGCAGGGTCGAAAGCACGAGATGACCGGTTTCGGCGGCCTCGAACGCGGTTTCGATGGTCTCGAGATCGCGCATCTCACCGACCAGGATGACCTTCGGCGCTTGACGCAGGGCGGCGCGCAGGGCGAGCGAGAAGCTGGGCGCGTCGGCGCCGATCTCGCGCTGATTGACCGTCGCGGCCTTGTTCGGATGCAGGTATTCGATCGGATCCTCGATCGTCACGATGTGGACCGCCTGGCTGCGGTTGATCTCGTCGATCACCGCGGCGAGCGTGGTCGACTTGCCCGAGCCGGTCGGCCCGGTGACCAGCACGATGCCGTTCTTCAAACCCGCGATTTGGCGCAGCTCGTTGGGTAGGTTGAGCTTGTCGAGGGTCGGGATGCCGGTCGGGATGACGCGCAGCACCGCGGCGAGGGTGCCGCGCTGGAAGAAAATGTTGACGCGGAAGCGGGTTTTGCCCGGGATCGCATACGACAGATCGACCGAGCCGCGCTGGTGCAGCGCCTCGAGATGCTGGCGTTTGCCCTGCATCAGCGCCATCGCGATGCCCTCGGTGTGGTATGGCGTGAGCATCGGCAGCCCGCGGATCTCGACCGGGCGCAGCTGACCGTCGATCTCGACCTGCGGCGGCCGACCGGCGGAGAGGTTGAGATCGGAGACCGAGTCGCCCGCGGCGAGCATGCGGCTGAGAATGGATTCGACCTTGAAATGGATCACGTGCGGCTCCGAGAGCGAGCGGCGCAGCGGCGCCGGGGCGTGGAAAGAGAGCGGATGGGCGGGGCGTGCACGGTGCTCATGCGCGCCGCAGCTGGAGCCAGCGTGCGACGAGCAGCAGCGCGATCGCGCCGAGGGTGGCGATGACCAGCGCCCGGACGTCGAAGCCGACCAGGCCGCCGAAGCCGAGCGCGGTGGCGGCGAGGCCGCCGCCGATCGCGCCGAGGGTGGCGACCACCGTCCCAAAGCCGCGCGACGGCGCGGCGCCGGGCGGCAGCATGCGGCTGGCCAGGAGGCCGGCGGTGAGACCGATCAGCAGCCAGGCGATGAGTCCGAGTGGCAGCATAAGCTCTGCATTGTATCCAGCGCGTCTCGCCCGCGTCACGCGCCGGGACGCACGGCGCCGGTGCGTGACACAATCGGGCGCATGTCTCCCTCGCCCGCTCCCGGCCGTCCGACCGTCTGGCTGATCGACGGCTACGCCAACATCTTCCGCGCGTTCTACGCCATTCGCAACCTGACCGACGCACGCGGTGCGCCGACCAACGCGGTCTTCGGCTTCCTGCAGATGCTGCGCAAACTGCTGCGCGATCACAACCCGAGCCATCTCGGCGTCGCCCTCGACACCAGCGGTCCGACGGTGCGCAGCGCGCAGTACGCCGACTACAAGGCCAACCGCAAGCCGATGCCCGACGAGCTGCGGGCGCAGATTCCCCACATTCGCAGCCTGCTCGAGGCGTACCGCATTCCGATGCTCGAGCTGCCGACCTATGAGGCCGACGACGTCCTCGGCACGCTCGCGGCCAAGGGGCGCGACGCCGGCTACGACGTCGTCTTGGTGAGTCCCGACAAGGACCTCATGCAGCTGGTCGACGCGCACGTCCATCAGCTGCATCCGACCCGCGACAAGCGCTACGACCCGGCCGGGGTCGAGGAAGACTTCGGCGTGCCGCCCGGGCAGGTGATCGACGTGCTCGCGCTGATGGGCGACGCCAGCGACAACGTGCCGGGCGTGCCGGGCATCGGCGAGAAGGGCGCGAAGACGCTGATCCGCCAGCACGGCTCGCTCGACGCGCTGCTCGACGCCGCGCCGGAGGTCAAGCGCAAGAGCTACCGCGAGGGCCTGATCGAACATCGCGAGCAGGCGATCCTGTCGCGCGATCTGGTGACCATCCACACCGATCTCGACGTCGATTTCGACGCCGACGCGCTGCGCTACGAGGGCCCCGATCCCGAGATGCTCCGCACGCTCTGCGTCGAACTCGACTTCCACAGCGTGGTCAAGGAGATCGACGCCGAGCACGGCGCCGCGGCGCAGCTGTCGACGAAGCCCGCGCCGGCGGTCGAGCCCGTTGACGCCGACGCGCTCGGCGCGGCCCTCGATCGGCTCGGGCGGCGGGTGTGCGTGGGCATGGTGGCGCGGGTGCCGAGCACGGTCACCGCGTCGGTCGCGACCGCGCCGCTCGGCCTGGCCTTCGCCGACGCCGACGCGACGGACGGCGACACGCTCTTCGTCGATCTGCGCGCCGGCGACGCGACCGCGAACCGGGTCGCCGATCGTCTGGCTGGCTGGCTCGGCGACGGCGACGTCACCCTCGTCGGCCACGATCTCAAGGAGGTCCTGCGCTGGGCGCATCGCCAGCGTCCGCAGGCGCCGACCGGCACCGACGTGCGCTGCGGGCTCTTCGACACCATGCTCGCGGGCTATCTGCTCAAGCCGTCGCTGCGCGGCACCGGACTCGGCGACGTCGCCTTCGAGCGCATGCAGTACACCGCCTTCGAGGCCGCCGACGCCGGCTTCGCCAAGGACGCCGATCCGCTGCGCGGCAGCGAGATGCTGGCGCGCTACGCCGCCGAGCGGGTCGCCCTGCCGCGGCGCATGCTGACCCGCTTCGAAGCGGATCTCGACCAGCACGGCCTGCGCGCGGTCTACGACCGCTACGAAGCGCCGCTGGTGCCGGTGCTGACGGCGATGGAGGAGCTCGGCGTAGGGCTCGACGCGCCCTATCTGGCCGACATGTCGACCGAGCTCGGCGCCGAGGCCGACGCGCTCGAGGCCGAGATCTATCGCCTGGCGGGCGAAACATTCAACCTCAACTCGTCGAAGCAGCTGGGCGAGATTCTCTTCGACAAGCTCGGCTATCCGGTGATCAAGCGCACGCGCAAGACGCGCAACTACGCCACCGACGCCGAAACCCTCGAGGCGCTGGCCGCGCGCGGCTTCGAGATTCCCGAGCGCCTCTTGCGCTACCGCGAGCTGACCAAGCTGCGCTCGACCTACGTCGACGCGCTGCCGGCGCTGGTCGATCCGGCCGATCAGCGATTGCACACGCGCTTCAACCAGGCGATCACCGCCACCGGACGGCTGTCGTCGAGCCATCCGAACCTGCAGAACATCCCGGTGCGCACCGAGCTCGGCCTGCGCGTGCGCAAGGCGTTCCGCGCCGCACCCGGCCATCGCCTGGTGGTCGCCGACTACAGCCAGATCGAGCTGCGCGTCCTGGCCCACATCGCCGGCGAAGGCGCGATGCTCGACGCCTTCCGCGCCGGCGACGACATCCACGCCGCCACCGCCGCGGCGGTCTTCGGCGTCGATCCGGCGCTGGTCAGCGGCGAGCAGCGCCGGATGGCGAAGACAATCAACTTCGGCATCATCTACGGCATGAGCGCGTTTGGCCTGGCCGCGCGCCTGGGCATCGAGCGCAAGGACGCCCAGGGCTTCATCGACCGCTACATGGCGCGCTATCCGGGCGTGGCGAACTACACCGAGGAAACCCTGGCGTCGGCCGAGGAGACCGGCCAGGTGGCGACGCTGTCGGGCCGTATCCGCTGGCTGCCCGAGATCAACAGCCGCAACCGCGGCGTGCGCGAGAACGCCAAGCGCATGGCGATCAACGCGCGCATTCAGGGCACCGCCGCCGATCTGCTCAAAGACGCCATGATCCGCGTCGATCGCCGGCTGCGCGCGTCGCAGCCCGACGCGCGTCTGCTGCTGACCGTGCACGACGAGCTGGTGCTCGAGGTGCCCGAGGATGCCGTCGCGCCGACGGTCGACCTGGTGCGCGCGGCGATGATCGAGGCCGCGGCGCTCGACGTGCCGGTGGTGGTCGACGCCGGCAGCGGCGCGACCTGGTACGACGCCAAAGACTGAGCGAGGGCAGGGTGATGGCCGGGTTCGAGGATCTTCATAAACCGACGGCGACCGTCGGCTGGCTGCTCGGCGCGCGCCTCGACGCCGACGATCTCGCGGTCGTCAAGCGCGCCCGGGCGCGCGTGCTGCGGGTGGTGTCGACCGAGGTGCCCGAGACGACGTGGTCGATGCCGATGGCGCAGCTGCGTCGCGCGGCCGCGCCGCTGTCGATGCGCCTGGCCGATGCCGCGGCGGCGCGGCGGGCCCACGGCTGGGACGCGGCGCTGCTGGTGGTCGATGCGCTGCCCGACGACGTGCTTTTGCGCGAGGGCGGCGCGTCCGGCTGCGCGGCCTCGCGCGTGGCCGCCACCGGTCGCACGTCGTCCCAGCTGGGCGTGGTGGTCCTTGCGGTCGCGCCACTCGGCGCCGCCGCGCTGCGCCTCGACGCGACCGAGGACGATCCGCTGCCGCGCACCGTCCACCGGCTCGCTGCCCTGGCCCTGAATCGCCTGCTCGGTTTGCAGCACGCATCGCCCGACGATGATCCTGCGTCGTGGGCGCATCGCCCGCGCACGGTCGAAGAGCTCGACGCCATGATGCGCCTGCCGGCCGCGCAGCGCGCGGCGCTCGCCACGCTGGCCGACCGCGAGGCGCGCCGGCCCGGCGGCGCGCGGGCGATCGGGCGCGCGGTACGGCGCTTGGCGCCGTGGCGCTGGTCGTACACCTGGAATACCGCGCTGCTCACCCTGGTGCTGCCGGTGCTGATCCTGCCGGCGCTGCCGGCGCTGTGGCATCTGAGCGCGGTCGACGGTACTGCGCTGCCGGTGCTGGCGCTGGTGATGAGCTGGCTGGCGACGAGCGCCGTGCTCCTGCGCGCGCACCGGCTGACGAGCGTCTTCGCGCCCGAAGCGCGCCCGGCGCGCTGGACGATGCGCGTCGCGGCCGCGACGGCCACGCTGGTGCCGGTCGCGTTCGCGCTGCTGCTTTCCTTGATCAGCGCGTGGGCCTACCACGACGTCGTCACGGTCGATCCGCAGCATCTGCCGCTGGGGCCGGGCGCGGCCGAGATCGTGCGCGCGGCCCTGTGGAAGACCAGCCTAACGCTGCTGCTGCTGGCGACCGCCATGCCGGGGCTCGACACCGACGTCGTGCGGCGTCTGGCCTGGACCGACGCGCGGCCATAGCGGCCTCGGGTACGACGCGGCGGGCTCAGGCGCGGCGCGGCATGCCGAAGCGCTGTGAGAGCAGCGCGTCGTGCACCGTGCCGATCGGCTCGCTGTCGTCCTCGATCACGTTGCCGTCCTCGCCGATGGCTCCTTTCTCGTCCCACTCGTGGCGCGCGCGCGCCGTGCCGTTGAACAGATCGTCCGCCTGCAAATACGTCTCGTCGAGGCCCTGCAGCTCTGGATCGAAGGTCGCGATCGGCCGCTCGCTCTGCGGCGGTT
The DNA here is from genome assembly GCA_039025295.1 of Acidobacteriota bacterium. GTDB lineage: Bacteria > Acidobacteriota > Thermoanaerobaculia > Multivoradales > J023 > JBCCOR01. The sequence goes on along the minus strand of JBCCOR010000031.1, from coordinate 9,288 downwards.
TCGGCAAGATCGCCGTCTCGGGCTCGCGCTGGTAATCGGTCAAATTCTCGTACATGCCGTTGGGGATTTGCGCCATGGTCAATACATTCCTATCCAAGAACAATGATGTTAAGTGGGCTGTGGCCCGTGCGAAACGCGTCAAGAGTTTGATGGTTTGCACAGCAGGAAGCGTGCCAGACGCAGATTGACGCTCATTCGCATGATTGTTCTCGAATGAGGAGGAAATGCTGGAAATGCGCGTGTGGGCTGGCTTGAGATGGCGACAGGCATGCGGAAAATATTCCGGCTCGGCGAAGGGGATCGCCGCGCGCCGCCGTTTTGCCCTGCGGGGAGCTAGGCGTTTTTTCCGCGTTCCGGCGGATCGCTCACGATGCGCGGCGCGTCGGCGCGCACGACCTTGGCGTCGTCCGGCACGTCGTGGGTCAGCAGCACGTCGGCGCCGATGAAGACGTCGTCGCCGACGACGATGCCGCCGATCAGCTTGCTGCCCGCGCCGACGTGGACCCGGTCACCGACCCGCGGCATGCGCGCCAGGCCGCGCGCCGAGGGCGCGCCGAGCGTCACCTGATGCAGCAGCAGCGCGTCGCGTCCGATGCGCACGCGGTTGCCGATCACCAGGCCGCTGCCGTGGCTGATCATCAGGCCGCCGCCGATCTCGGCCGCCGGCGCGATGTCGCAGCCGGTGAGGAAGAGATTGAACCGCGCGATCAGCGGACCGAGCACCGGCACGCCGCGGCGCTTGCAGGCGTGGGCCAGGCGGTGCAGCACAACCGCCTGGAAGCCGTTCTCGAAGAGCAGCGACTCGATCACGTACCAGGGAAATCGCTTGTGCTTGATCAGCGTCAGCCGCCGCGTGTCGGCGGCGAGCGTGGCGCGCAGCCCGGCGTACGGAACCGATGCGTCGTCGCGGTCCGGCTGGACGCCGGCCGGCGTCGGCGGCGGCGCGTCGCCGGGCGCGCTCACGACGCGGTCGCCGCGGCGGGATCGATGCGGATGGCGTCGTCGCCGCCGCGGCCGAGATCGGTCCACGGCGGCACCAGAGCCGGCAGATCGTCGACGGTCGGCGGCGCCGCGAGCGCGACCCGCAGGCCGTCGGCGACGCCGCGCAGCTTCGATACCGCGGCCGCTTGGTTGCCGTGGCGCCGTTCGCGCAGGTACGCGACCGGAATCGCCGCGCTCATCGCCGCGGCGAAGCTCAGCCAGCCGAGCGGTCCGGCGTAGCGGCGCGCGAAGATCGCCGCGCTGCGGCCGGTGGCGAAGGTGCGGCGCGGCTTGTAGACGCCGACGGTCGCCGAGACGCGGTGCTTGAGCCGCGCGCGATGGGCGTAGACGCAGCGGTAGCCGCGGCGGCGCGCGCGCATGCACCAGTCGGCGTCCTCGGCCGACATCTCGTAGGCCGGGTCCCACGGGCCGGCCGCTTCGACCGCGGCGCGGCGCATGAGGATCGCGCAGCCGTTGATGTAGGGCACGGTCTCGGTGCGCTCGTACTGGCCGCGGTCGCGTCGGTTCATGCCGCGCTCGCGCGTCGCCGCCTCGGCGAAGCGCACGATGCCGCCGGCCGACCACAGCACCTCGGGATGGTCGTAATAGAACGTCTTGGGCCCGACGCAGCCGATCATCGGATCGCCCTCGGCGACCGCGACCATCTCGGCCACCATGTCGGGATCGGCCTCGATGTCGTTGTTGAGCGAGAGCAGATAGTCGTAGTCGCCCGCGAGGCCGACCAGCAGGCCGAGGTTCAGACCGCCGGTCGGGCCGCGGTTCTCGGCCGCGCGCACGGTCCGCACCTGCGGATGGGCGATGGCGATGGCGCTGGCCGAGTCGTCGGTCGAGCCGTTGTCGACGTGGACGATCGTGAGGTTGGCGTAGCGCTGCGCGGCGAGGCTGTCGAGGGCGTCGAGCGTCAGCTGCTTGCCGTTGTAGTTCAGCACCAGGGCGACGACGCGCGGGGCGTCGTGGGCGGCGGCGAGTTCGGAGGCTTGGCGCATGGGCGATCGCGGGGCAGGAGAGAGGATGCGGGGGTTGTGGGGCGAACGGGACGGCGCAGCGAGGCCGTGCGGAAAGTCAGGCTACGGCGCGCTCTCGGCGGTGTCAACGGCCGCGGCGTCGCCGCCCCGGCGCGCGCCGCGCACGAAGGCGAGGAAAGCGTCGCCGAAGCGGTGGTAGAAGAGACCCAGGCTGGCGAGCGACGCCAAGAGCGACAGCCCGAAGCGCAGCCAGTCGGCGCCGGCGCTGCCGAGCCCGAGCGGCGCGGTGAGCGCGGCCGCGCCGCCGACGGCGAGGGCGAAGAGCGGGATCGGCGCGGCGTAGACGAACGCCAGATCGCGCACCATGGCGCGGAAGGCGGCGGGCGCCATGCGGTAGAGGCCCCACGCCATCAGCGGCGCGCCGAGCGGCAGCAGATTGACCCACGCCATCGCGATCGGGCCGTAGAGGCCGGTGAGCAGCAGGCCGCCGCCGGCGTAGCTGAGCAGCGTCAAGAGCGTCGCGGCGATCCACAGGCGATCCTGATGATCGGCCTTGAGCAGCTCGCCGCCGAGGCGGCTGAACGGATCGACCAGCGGCGCGAAGCAGAGGATGCGCAAAAAGCTCGGCGAGCTCATCCACGCGTCGCCGCCGAGGATCCGGATCGCCAGCTCGGCGTTGATCGCCAGGGCGTAGGCCGCCGGCACCTCGACCGCGAGCACGGCGAGATTGGTCAGCGCGAAGGCGCGGAAGCGCGCGGCGGCGGCGCCGGCGAGGGCGACCAGGGCGGGATAGAGCGCGCGCGCCAGGGCCGGCACGAGAATCTCCGACACGCGGAACGCGTTCTGGTAGGCGAAGGCGTAGTTGCCGACGGTCTCGGCGTCGAAGCGAAACGCGAGGATCAGCGGATCGATGTGGCGCACGAAGATGGTCAGGAACCAGATCACCGCCAGCGGCAGGCTCTGATGGACCAGCCGCAGGGTCTGGCCGCGCAGATAGACGAGCCGGATCTGGCCGCGTACCCGCCACCACAGCAGCGCGGCGTAGAGCGCCGCCGCGGCCACCTGCGACACGATCACCGCCCAAGCGCCGTAGTCGAGGAGCGCAAGGGCGATCGCGCCGCCGGCCATGACCGCGTTGCGCAGCAGCTCGGGCACCACCGCCCGGCCGATGCGCAGCTCGGTCTCGAGATAGATCTTCGGCACCGTCGCCAGGCCCTCGAAGAGCAGGAAGAGCACCATCGCGCGCAGCGCCGCCGCGAGATCGGGATGCGGATCGCGGTAGATCACGCTGGCATAGGGCGCGAGCAGCAGCGCCGCGAGGCCGAGCGCGCCGCCCCAGACGATCTCGAGGCGCAGCAGATTGCCGTAGGGCCGCGGCTCGGGCAGGCGCACGATGTGGTAAATCAGGCCGAGATCGCGCACCGCGCCGAGCACGAGGAAGATCGGCAGCATCCAGTCGACCAGGCCCCAGTCCTCGGGTGCGATCAGGCGCTTGAGCACCAGCATGCTGCCGAAGGTCACCAGCACCCGCCAGCCCTGCGACAGGGCCGCGGCGGCGCTGGAGCGCACGAAGCGCGACAGGAGGGTGGGATCGCCGGTCATGCGGCGCGCAGTCTATCCGCTGCGCGGGCGATCGTCCGCGCGGCCCTTGTCCCGGCCGCGCGGCGGGGGTAACGTGTCGATGCCATGCGCAATACGATTCTCGTCGGCCTGTTCACCGTCCTGAGCCTCGCGGCCCTCGCCATGCTCGTCCTCCGCATCGAGGACTGGAATCCGTTCGCACCCGAGGGGCAGCGGGTCGTCGCCGAATTCGACTCGGTGGTCGGTCTCGACGACCGCGCGCCGGTGCGCGTCGCCGGCGTGCGCGTCGGCCGCGTCGACGGCGTCAGCCTGTCGGCCGACGGACGCCGGGCGCAGGTCCAGCTGCTGCTCGAAACCCCCGTGCCGCTGACCGAGGGCAGCCGCGCGCGGATCGCCAACACCGGCCTGCTCGGCGACAAATACGTCGAGCTCGTGCCAGGACCGTCGAGCGCGCCGGCGCTCGGCGCCGACGCGGTCCTGAGCGGCGAGGTGCCGGTGTCGATCGACGACGCCCTCGCCCGCATCGACGATCTCGGCAGCTCGCTGCAGACCATCGCCGGCGATCTCGCCGAGCGCGACATCGGGGCGTCGATCGCGCGCCTGCTCGACAACCTCGAGGCCACCAGCGAGCAGATCCGCCTGCTGGTCGAGCAGAACGGCGATCAGGTGTCGGCGACGGTCGACAACTTCGAGCGCTTCAGCGGCACCCTCGCTGCCGAGTTGCCGGCGCTCTCCGAGCAGATCCGCGCGCTCCTGACCGAGGTCGACGGCGTGATCGACGACAACCGCGACGAGCTCGGCGAGAGCATCGCCAACATCCGCGAGATCACCGAGCGGGTGCAGACCTCGGTCGACAACCTCAACGACATCTCCACCCAGATCGCCAGCGGCGAGGGCACGCTCGGCAAGCTGATCTACAGCAGCGACGCCCACGACGGCCTGGTGTCGACCCTCGACTCGGTCGAGTCGGGCGTCAACAAGCTGGGCGAGACCCTCGGCCGGGTCGACGCGATCAAGCTCGATCTGCAGCTCGAGGGCTCGTACTTCACCGATCTCGAGGACGCGCGCACGGCGTTCCTGCTCGACCTGACGCCGGGCGAGGAGAGTCGCCGCTTCTACCGCATCGGCGTGGTCGACGATCCGCGCGGTCGCCGGCGCACCAAGACCGACACCTTCGTCACCACGCGGCCCGACGGCACGGTCGAGACCGAGACCGTCGAGCGCACCACGCTCGAAGACGACTTCGCGCTCTCGGCCCAGCTCGGCTACAAGCTGCGCGACGACCTCGTCGTGCGCGCCGGCATCTTCGAATCCTCGGGTGGCGCCGCGGTCGACTATGCGCTCTTCCGCAACCGCCTGTGGCTGACGCTCGAGGCGTTCGACTTCGACCGGCCCGACGATCTCGATCCGCATCTGCGCGTCACGGCGCGCTGGTGGCCGACGTCGTATTTCTTCGTCTCGGGCGGCTACGACGACTTCTTGATCGACGATCAGGACAATTTCTTCATCGGCGCGGGCCTGCGCTGGCGCGACGACGACCTGAAATACCTCCTGGGCTCGGTGCCGACCGGCGGCTTCTAGCGAGCAGCTTCTGGTTGGCGCGGCAGCGCCGGGATCTGGTACAGACTTGAGACATCCATTGGACGGCCGAAGGCGAAAGCTCTTCGTGAACGCTCCTCGTGCGATGTCCTGAACCTCGCATACGTCGCTGATCACCTGCCGCTTGGAGGATTTGCCATGCGCCGCCGCCACGACCGCCGACCGCTTCTCACCGCGCCTGCCGCCCTGCCGACGCGACGTGTCGGCGTAGGGCCCGCGCTGCTGCTCCTGCTCGCCGCCTCGGGAGGACTCGCCGCCGTGCCCGCCATCGCCTCACCGTCCGCCTCGGCCGTCGTCGACGCGCCCGCGACCTCGGAAGCCTCCGCTGCCGACGTCACCTTCCACGCCCGCGCCTACGACCTGAAGACCGGCGCGCCGATCTATACCGAGCATCACACCGAGCACTGGCGCGACGGGCGCCACGTCGGCTCCAGCGTGCGCTACACGAACCCCGACGGCGAGACCTTCGCGAGCAAGTCGGTCGACTACGCCTCGGGCATCACGACGCCGACCTTCGCGCTCGACGACGAGCGCAGCGGCTACCGCGAAGGCGCCGACGTCGACGGTCGCAAGGTGACGCTGTTCAAGCGCGCCGACGAGCGCGCGCGGCCCGCGCGCGCCACGGTGCGCCTGCCCCGGCAGGCGGTGATCGACGCCGGCTTCGACCACTTCGTGCGCAGGAACTGGGCCACGCTGCTGAGCGGTCGCAACGTCAAATTCGAGTTCGCGGTTGCCTCGCGCCGCGACTTCATGCGCTTCCGGCTGACCCATCTGGGCAGCAGCACGCACGACGGCCGACCGGTGGAGCGCTTCGAGATGGTCAGCACCAACCCGATCGTCCGCCTGCTGCTCGACCCGATCCTGCTCGAATACGACGCCGAGACCCAGCGCCTGTGGGTCTACGAGGGCCTGTCGAACCTCGCCAGCAACGGCGGCGACCGCAACTTCGACGCGCGCATCGTCTTCAACTACGGCGACGTCGAGCGCGATCCGCTGGTCTCGACCGCGGTGCGTGCGGCGCGCTAACCGCAGCATCGATCGGACAAAACGACAACGCCCGGATGCGCGTGCAGCGCGTCCGGGCGTTGGTTTGTGAAGGCTCCGGCAAGGTGCGATGGCTCAGGTCGTCGTCCCCTCGAGCCGCCACGATGCAACGCCGCTCTCGGCCTCGAGCAGGCGCTGCTGCGAGTTGACCGCCGGCTCGCCTTCCTGTGGCTCGTTTTTGACGTAGCGGCCGTCCGGCAGCAGCAGCCACGACTTCTGGTTGTCGCGCAGATGCAGGAAGAGGACGTCGCGCAGGGCGGTCTTGAGGCGCTGGTCGAGGATCGGGAAGAGCGACTCGACGCGCTTGTCGAGATTGCGCGGCATCAGATCGGCGCTGCCGATGATCACCTCCTCGTCCTCACCGCCGCCGTTGCGGAAGTAGAAAATGCGCGTGTGCTCCAGGAAGCGGCCGACGACCGAGGTCACCGTGACCGTCTCCGACAGGCCCGGAATGCCCGGACGCAGGCCGCAGATGCCGCGGATCTGGAGATCGATCCGCACGCCCGCCTGCGACGCGTGGTAGAGCGCCATGATGCAGCGCTTGTCGACCAGTGAATTCATCTTGAAGGCGATATGCCCGTCGCCGTGCTCGCGATGGTGCTTGATCTCGCGCGTGATGCGCTCGAGCATCAGCTCGCGCATCTTGCCCGGCGCGACCAGCAGCTTGCGGTAGAGATCCTTGCGGGAATAGCCGGTGATCGCGTTGAACAGATCCGACACGTCGTCGGCCAGGTCCTCGTCGGTGGTGAAGTAGCCGATGTCGGTGTAGGCGCGGGCGGTGATCGGGTTGTAGTTGCCGGTCGAGAGATGCACGTAGCGCCGCAGCTGATCGCGCTCGCGGCGTACCACGAGGCAGATCTTGGCGTGGGTCTTCAGGCCGAGCACGCCGTAGACCACGTGCACGCCCGCCTTTTCCAGCTCCTGCGCCCACGAGATGTTGTTCTCCTCGTCGAAGCGCGCCTTGAGCTCGACCAGCACCGACACCTGCTTGTTGTTCTCGCGCGCTTTCTTGAGCGCGTGGACGATCGGCGAGTTCGGGCCGACGCGGTAGAGCGCCTGCTTGATCGCCAGCACGTCGGGATCCTCGGCCGCCTGGCGCAGCAGATCGACCACCGGCGTGAAGCTGTCGTACGGATGGTAGAGCAGCACGTTGTGCCGCCGCAGCGTGGCGAAGAGATCGTTCTCCGGGCCGAGGCCCTTCTGCACCACCGGTTGGAAGGGCGTCCACTTCAGCTGCGGGCGCTCGAGATCGGTCAGCTGGCTGAGCCCCGACAGCCCGAGCGGACCGCGGCTGCGGAAGACTTGGTACGGCGCCAGACCGAGGTTCTCCTCGAGGATGCTGCGGATGTGATCGGGCATGTCGCGGTCGATCTCGAGGCGCACGGCGAAGCCGAAATGCCGTCGGCTGACGTGCTCGGTCATCGTGGTCAGCAGATCGGCGGCCTCGTCTTCCTCGATCTCGAGATCGGCGTCGCGGGTGATGCGGAACGGATGCGCGTCGACCACCTCGACGCCCGGGAAGAGCAGATCGAGATTCGCCTGGATCACCTCCTCCGTCCACACGAAGATCGCCTCGTGGTCGTTGCCGCCGATCAGGCCGAGGCGCTCGGCGTGCTCGGCCGCGGCCTCGTCGGGGATGCGCAGCAGGCGCGACAGGCTCTGCGGCACCTTGAGACGCGCGAAGCGCTCCTCGCCGTCCTCGCGCACGACCACCGCCAGGTTGATGCTCAGGTTCGAGATGTGCGGGAACGGATGGCTCGGATCGAAGGCGAGCGGCGTCAGGATCGGGAAGATCTCTTTGATGAAGTGGCGGCGGAGCAGATCTTTCTGCCGGGCGCGGAGCCGGTCGTAGGCCAGGATGTCGATGCCCGCCTGCTGCAGGCGCGGCATGAGGTCGTCGCGCCAGACCGTCTGGCTGCGCTCGAGCAGCGGCAGCAGCTGACCGCGGATCGCGCCGAGCTGTTCGACCGGACTCATGCCGTCGGGCGGCGCCTCGATCACGCCCGTCGACACCTGACGGCGCAGGCCCGACACGCGGATCATGAAGAATTCGTCGAGGTTGCTGGCGAAGATCGACAGAAAGAAGACGCGCTCGAGCAGCGGATTGTCGCGGTTCAGCGCCTCTTCCAAGACGCGTTCGTTGAAGCGCAGCCACGACAGCTCGCGATTGTTGAAGCGCTCGGCGGTCTCGCCGCCGGCGCTCAGCGGCTGGGGATCGATCGATGCGGACGCGGTCGGACGGACGACGGGTTCGGAGACGGGGGATTCCACGGCGTCGAAGCTCCTCGCTGGGGGATGAGACGTCACGGGCGAAACGACGAAGTGACCCTACCAGCTCCGCACTGCTCGCACGGTCCGATCCGCGATACCATCGGCCCATGTCGCGCCTGCTCTATCTCCTGCGTCACGCCAAGTCGGATTGGAACGCCCCGCACGCGGACGATCACGATCGGCCGCTCAACGCGCGCGGTCGCCGCGCGGCCGACACGATCGGCCGCGCGCTGGCGACGGCGGATCAGGTGCCCGCGGTGGTGCGCTGCTCGTCGGCCGTGCGCACCCGCACCACCCTCGAGCGGGCGGTGGCGGCCGGCGGCTGGACGTGCCCGGTGCACATCACGCGCGCGCTCTACCTGACCACGGTCGAGGACGCGCTCGATCTCATCCGCGCCGAGGACGACGCGCACGAGAGCCTGATGCTGGTCGGTCACGAGCCGACCACGTCGAGCCTGCTGCGTCGCCTGATCGGCGGCGGACGTCATCGCGTGGTGACCGCGGCGCTGGCGGCCGTCGAGCTGCCGATCGTGCGCTGGGCGGACGTCGGCCTGCGTCCGGGCGAGCTGCGCTGGATGCTGGTGCCGCGCCTGCTCGAAGCGATGGGTGCGGGGCAGGCGTCGGCGGACGCCGACGATCCGGCCTGAGGCGTCGGCGCTTCGGGCCGCCCTCAGGCGACCAGGCGCGGCGGCTGCGCGACCGCCGCAGCGTCGGCCGGCGTTTCGAGCTGGTTGAGTGCGTCGACCCGCGCGTCCCACGGCAGCGGCCGGCCGGCTTCGGCGAGCAGTGGACCGATCGACGCGACGGCGGCCAGCGCAACCGCGCG
>JBCCOR010000030.1:0-15521 GCA_039025295.1 Acidobacteriota bacterium | reverse complement strand
GGCGGCGCGCCCCGCCGCCGAGGCGACCAGCCTGCCGCTCTACCACTATCTCGGCGGACCGATGGCGACGCTGCTGCCGGTGCCGCTGGTGACGCTCTTCGACGGCAGCGAGGGCCTGGGCGGTCCGCGCGCCGATCTGCGCACGCTCTACCTCGTGCCCTACGGCTTCGACCACTTCCGCGACGCGCTGCGCGCCTGCTGCGAGATCCACCACGTGCTCGGCGACCTGATGCAGCAGCGCGGCCAGATCGCCCTCGTCACCGCGGGCGGCGGCTACCGCGCGCCCACGCCGAGCGCGGTGGCGCTCTTCGATCTGGCGCAGCAGGCGATCGACGGCGCCGGCTACGACCCGAGCGAGCAGATCGGCCTCGGCATCGACGTCGGCGCCGACGACCTGGTCACCGGCAACAACGGCCACGGCGTGCGCTACACGCTGCCGAGCGACGCCGACGGCCCCGGCGGCGGCGGCGAGGATCTCGGCGCCGAGGCGCTGACCGATCGCTACCGCGCCTGGCACGGCAGCGCGCCCCTCGTCTCGATCGAGGACGGCCTGGCCCACACCGACGTCGAGGGCTGGCGCCATCTGAGCGACGAGCTGAGCGACGAGCTGCAGCTGGTCGGCGGCGATCTCTTCGTCTCGAGCGCGCCCAACCTGGCCGACGGCATCGCCGACGCGGTCGCCAACGCCTTCCTCGTGCGGCCGGTGCAGGTCGGCACGCTGAGCGAGATGCTCAAGGCGATCGAGATGGCGAAGATCAACGCCTACGCCACGCTCTTCGCGCACGCCTCGGGCGAGACCGACGACAGCGCGCTGGCCGATCTGAGCGTCGCCACCCAGGCCGGGCAGGCGCGCCTGGGCGGGGTCGGGCGCGGCGAGGCCATCGTCAAGTACAATCGTCTTCTGCGCATCGAGCAGGAGCTGGCGCAGGCGGCCGTGTACCCCGGGCCGTCGGCTTTCCCGCGACGCGACGCCTGAGACCCGAAGACGACCATGGACCTCGATCCCCAACGCCCGGCGGTCCGCCGCCGCGATACCGACCGACGGCTGCGTCCGCTGGTGCAGATCGCGTTCGCGGTCTGCCTGCTGCTGCTCGCCAGCGCAGCCGTCACCAGCTCGCACGACCTGCGCGCAGCGCAGCGCGAGGCCGACGACCTGCGTCAGCGCATCGCCCAGGCCGAGCGCGAGCTTGCCGCGCTGCGCGAACAGCGCGATCGCCTGCAGCACGATCCGGTCGCGCTCGAACGACTCGCGCGCGAGCGCCTCGGGCTGGTCCATGCCGGCGACGTGGTCGTGCTGCTGCCCGAGACGTCGCCGGTCGCCGACCCGACGCCCTGAGCGCCCACGCCGGCCCGCCGGCGCATCCCGACCCGCCGCCGGCGTCCGCGCCGGCCGCCGGTCTGCACCGCACGGTATTTGCCCTTGTCCGACGACGCATTTCACGACGCATCGACCGAGTCGCCCACCGACGTTTGGACGGCGCACGCCGAGGCGTTCGAGCAGAGCGAAACCTACGTCGACCTCGCGCGCGCAGTTGCGAACGGCGACGACGGCGCGCGGCTGACGCGCCTGCCGATCCCGGCCGCCGCCTGGATCCTCGGCCGGCTTGCGGCCGCGCTCGACCGGCCGATGCTGGTCGTGGTGCCGCAGGAAGCCGACGGCTACGCCTGGCTCGAGGCCAGCCGCCTCTTTCTCGGCGACGACGCCTGCGCCTACGTGCCGGCGCCGTCGCTCAGCCCGTACCAGGAGACCGACGCGTCGCTGATGGTGCGCGCCGAGGAGGCCGCGGCCCTCGACCGCATCGTCGCCGGGCGCGTGCGCACCGCCGTGTGCACGCCGCGGGTGCTCTTCCAGCGCCTGCCGACCGCCGCCAGCCTCGACACGCGCACCCGCCGCATCGCGCCCGACGAGGAGCATCCGGTCGAGGATCTGGCGGCCTACCTCGTCGACCACGGCTACCGCCGCACCGATCTCGTGGTCGAGGTCGGCGAGTTCGCCGTCCGCGGCGGCGTCTTCGACTTCTTCCCGCCCGGCCATCCGCAGCCGGTGCGGCTCGATCTCTTCGGCGACACGGTCGAGTCGATCCAGCGCTTCGATCCCGAGAGCCAGCGCTCGCTGGCGCGGCTCGACGCCGTGCGCATCGCGCCGCTGAGCGCCTATCCCGCCTCGCCCGACGACGCCCGCCGACTGGCCGATCGGCTCGAGGACCTGCTCGATCTGGCCGCGCCGGGCGGCCAGGTCGGCCAGCGGCTGAGCGTGCTGCGCCACGGCGACGGCTTCGACGGCTGGCGCAACTACCTGCCGCTCTGCGCCGACGAAACCGTCGATCTGGCGTCGCTGCTCGGCGGCCCCGACGCGCCGCCGCCGCTGGTCGTCGCCGTCCAGCCGGCCCAGCTCGACGAGGAGATCGCGCGCCACGCCGACGATCTCGAGGCCGACTGGCAGGACCGCGTCGCCGACGATCGCCTCGCCGTGCCGCCGGCGCACATGCAGCATCCGGCCGACGCCGTGCGCGACCGCCTGCGGTCGGCGTCGGTGCGCCTGGGCGATCTGATCGACGACCGCGCCGCCGCCGCGGCCACCAACCTCGACTTCCGCGCCGGCTGGACGGATCAGCTGCAGGACCACGTGCTGCGCTTCAAGCAGGAAGTCGAGGCAGCGCGCGGCCGCGGCGACGCGGTGGTGGTCTGCGTCCATCCCGATCACCGGCGCCATCTGGTCGAGCTGGTGCGCACGCTCGAGCTCGAACCCGAAACCCATCCGGTGGCGATCGTCGAGGGTCAGCTGCAGCGCGGCTTCCGCCTGCCGGCGGCGCGCTGCATGGTCTTCGGCGAGCGCCAGCTGCTGCGCCACGCGCGCGCCGCGCCCCGGCGCAAGAAGCCCGGCAACGCCTTCGGTCCGTTCCTGACCTCGCTGCGCGATCTCAAGGTCGGCGACTACGTGGTGCACGTCGACCACGGCATCGGCCAGTTCGTCGGCCTGCGCAACCTCGGCGGCGAGCTCGCACCCTCGACCACCGCGGCCGGCTCGACCGCGCCGGCGTCGCTCGACGGCCTGGGCACGACCGAGGCGATCGCCACCGAGGTCATGGAGATCAGCTACGCCAGCGGCAAGCGCCTGCTGCTGCCGCTCAGCCGGATCGACCAAATTCAGAAGTACAGCGGCATCGAGGGCCTGGCGCCGCGCCTCGACAAGCTCGGCGGCAGCTCGTGGAAGCGCACCAAATCGCGCATCAAGAAGGGGATGCGCGACATGGCCGAGGAGCTGCTCAAGCTCTACGCCGCGCGCCAGGTGGCCGAGGCGCCGCGCATGCCGGCCGATTCGTCGCTGCAGGATCAGTTCGAGGCGGCGTTCGTCCACGATCCGACCGAGGACCAGCAGACCGCGACGGCGGCGATCAAGGTCGATCTCGAGAGCCGCCGACCGATGGATCGCCTGCTCTGCGGCGACGTCGGCTTCGGCAAGACCGAGGTCGCGATGCGCGCCGCGTTCAAGGCGGTCGACAGCGGCTACCAGGTCGCGGTGCTGGCGCCGACGACGATCCTCGCCGACCAGCATCTCCAGACCTTCCGCCAGCGCTTCCGCGGCTTCCCGGTGACGGTCGACATGGTGTCGCGCTTCCGCACCAACGCCGAGGTGCGGGCGGTGCAGAAAGCGGTCGAGGCAGGCAAGGTCGACATCCTGATCGGCACCCACCGGCTGCTCAACCGCGGCTTCCAATTCCCCAAGCTCGGCCTCCTGGTCATCGACGAAGAGCAGCGCTTCGGCGTGGCCCAGAAGGAAAAGCTGAAGAAAATCCGCCAGGACGTTCACGTGCTGGCGATGTCGGCGACGCCCGTGCCGCGCACGCTGCAGCTGTCGCTCGCCGGCATTCGCGAGCTGTCGCTGATCGAGACGCCGCCGCGCGATCGCATGGCGGTCGAGACCGCGATCGTGCCCTTCGACGGCCGACTGGTGCGCGAGGCGATGCAGTTCGAATTCGACCGCGGCGGCCAGGTGTTCTACGTCTACAACGAGGTCGAAACGATCGAGCGCATGGCGGGCTTCCTGCGCGAGGCGATGCCCGGCCTGAAGCTGACCGTCGGCCACGGCCAGCTCGACGAAAAGGAACTCGCCAAGCGCATGCACGCGTTCATCGCCGGCGAGCATCAGCTGCTCTTGGCGACGACGATCATCGAAAACGGCATCGACATTCCCAACGTCAACACGATCATCGTGCACAACGCCCACCGCTTCGGCCTGTCGCAGCTCTACCAGCTGCGCGGCCGCGTCGGCCGCTCCGATCGACTCGGCTTCTGCTACCTGGTGGTGCCGCGCGACCGCGTGCTGTCGCAGGACGCGCGCAAGCGGCTCGAGGCGATCCGCGAGTTCACCGAGCTCGGCGCGGGCTTCCGCGTCGCCGGCCGCGATCTCGAGATCCGCGGCGCCGGCAACCTGCTCGGCGGCGAGCAGAGCGGCCACATCGCCGCGGTCGGCATCGAGACCTATCTCCGCCTGCTGCAGGAGACGGTCGCCGAGATGCGCGGCGAGCCGCCCGAGGAGGCACCGTCGGTGGCGATGGACCTGCCGCTGCCGATGGCGATTCCCGAGGACTACGTCGGCGATCCGAGCCTGCGCATGGACCTCTACCGCCGCATCGCGGTCGGCGACACCGCGCCCGAGGCGCTGCTGCAGGAGCTGCGCGACCGCTTCGGTCCGCCGCCGGCCGGCATCTTCACGCTGATCGAAGCGTCGTCGGTCAAGCGCCTGGCCGAGGCGCTGCGGCTGCAGTCGATCGCCGCGCGCAGCGGCCGCCTGATCATCCGCCTGCGCCAGGACGCGCGCATCGATCCGACCCGCCTGATCGAGATGGTGCAGGCCGACAAGGGCGTGCGCTTCAGCCCCGACGGCGTGCTGAGCGTCGCCAACGTGCCGACCGCGAAGCTGCTCGCGCGCACCCGCCAGCTGCTCGAGCGGATGGCGCCCGAGGACCTGCCGCTCGACGCGCTGACCCAGCCGGCGCAGCCGACGGCCGGGGTCAGCCTGCTCGGCGGAGGCACCGCGTGAGCCGCGCCGGCCTGCTCGCGCTGACCGCGCTGCTCGCGCCGCTCGTCGCGGGCTGCGTCGCGCCGCCGCCGCCGGTCGCCAGCGACAGCGTTGCGCGCATCGACGACGACGCCCTGCCCTACCGCGCGTTCGCGCTGCATCTGACCCGCACCGCGGGCGGCGGCGCGGGCGATCCTGAGACCCCGACCACGATCACCCTCGACGACGAGGCGCTGTCGGCGCTCTTCGATCAATTCATCGACCAGCAGCTCCTGATCCGCCTGGCGCGGACCGAAGGCTTCGCGCCGGGCGACGCGTCGTTCGCCGACGACGCGGTCAGCCAGCGCGCGGTGGCGTTTCTGCTCGCGCGCGATGCCGAGCCGGTGCAGGTCGACGACGCCGAGGTCGCGGCGCGCTACGAGGCGACCCGCGATCTGCGCACGCGCGGCGCCGAGGTCAGCCTGCGCTCGCTGCTGGTGAGCGAGCGCGCCCAGGCCGAAGCCGCGCTGGCGGAGATCGACAGCGGCACGCCGTTCGCCGACGTCGCGGCGGGCTTTTCGGAAGATCCCAACGCCGACCGCGGCGGCGATCAAGGCCGCCTGGCGCAGCAGGATCTGCCGCCGGCGTTCTCTGACGTCATCTTCGCGCTCGCTCCGGGCGAGCGCAGCGAGATCATCGAGACCGACTACGGATTCCACATCTTTCTGGTCACCGCGCGGCACGCGCCGTCGGTGACGCCGTTCGAAGACGCCGCGCCGGCGATCCGGCGCGAGCTCGAGCGCGGCGCGCGCGCCCAACGCGTGACGCAGCTGATCGACGAGGCGCGTACGCGTCACCCGGTCCACGTCTTCCCCGACAACCTGCCCTTCACCTACCAGGGGATTTACCGCCATGACGATGCCCAACGCGATGCCGCCCGGCGCCCGCCCGCGCCGCCCGACCCGATCCGCGAAGACGCTGCGTGAGCAGCGGCAATCCGCAGAGATGCTGCGTGAGCAGCGGCGATCTGCAAAGACGATGCTGATGATGATGATGGCGGCGCTGTTCGTCATCGCACCGGCGACGGCGCAGGAGGCGCCGGTGATCGAGCGCGGCGAGGAGATCAACCGCGTCCTGCTGCAGGTCAACGACCGCATCTTCACCCGCCACGACTACGAGGCGCGCAAGAGCGCCGAGCTCAACCGCATCCTGACCGCCCCCGACTTCAGCGCCGAAGAGCGCCAGCGGCTGATCGCCCAGGTCGGGCCGCAGATCATGAAGGCGGTGTTCGACGAGCTGCTGCTCCTGAGCCGGGCCGAGCAGCTCGGCGTGCTGGTGACCGAGGACCAGATCGACGCGGCGATCGACGATCTGTCCAAGGCGCAGGGTCTGAACAACCGCGAGCAGATGATGCGCGCGCTCGAGGCCGCCGGCATGACGATGGACGAGCTGCGCGGCACGGTGAAGCAGGAGATCACCATGCAGCAGGTGATGAGCAAGGAGGTCTACGGCCGGCTCGAAGTCAGCGACGAGGAGCTGCGCCTGATCTACCGCGAGCGCGCCGACGAGTTCCGCACGCCCGAGCGGCGTCGTTTGCGCGAGGTGATCGTGCGCGACACGGGCGGCGTCGACGCCGAGGCGCAGGCTGAGACGGCCTCAGCGATCCTGACGCTGGTGCGCGGCGGCGCGGTGCTGGAAGACGCGATCGCCGACTTCCGCGATCTCGGCCTGGTGACCGACGTGATCGAGCTCGGCTGGCTGGAGCGCGGTGATCTCGGCACCGAGCTGACCGACGCGGCGTGGGCGGTCGAGACGGGCGCGTACACCGATCCGGTGCCGGCGCGCGGCGGCCTGCACCTCGTGCACGTGCAGGACGTCGAGGCGTCGTCGCTGCCGCCGTTCAGCGCGGTGGCCGACACGCTGCGCGATCAGGAGCGCAGCCGCCGATTCCGCCGCGAGCTGCGCACCTACATGGCCGAGCAGGCCGACGCCGCCTTCGTCCGCGAGGCGCTGCCGCCCGAGGCGGCGGGCTACCGCGAGCTGGGCGAGGAGCTGGTGCTCGACGACGAGCTCGCCGGCTTCCGCGATCCGCTGCAGGTGCCGCCGGCCGCGGGCGAGGGCGACGCGGGTGACGGCGACGCGCAGGCGACCGGCGACGACGGTCCGGCGTCGGGCCGCTGATCAGGCCAGCAGTAGCGGCACGCGTGAGGAAAATACCTTTCGAGCCCGACTGGGTATCACCGCCGGGCGACACGCTCGCTGACCTGCTCGAAGAACGCGGCTGGACGCAGGCCGAGCTGGCACGTCGCCTCGGCGTGTCGAACAAGCACGTCAACGATCTGGTGCACGCCCGTGCGTCGATCTCATCCGAGACAGCCCTTCAGCTCTCGCGCGTGCTCGGTTCGACGCCTCGGTTCTGGCTGAACCTGGAGACCGCCTACCGCGCTGAGGTCAAGCGCCTGCAGGTGCACAAAGACGCCAACGTACAGGTCGATCGCATTCCCGAAGCCGCCTCCACGCCGCAGCACGCACCGGCCCCGGCGTCGGGCCGCTGATCAGTCCGGATCGTCGGCGTCGTCCGCCGCGCCCGCGGGCGGGCGGCGGTGGTCGGCGAGGCGGCTGAGGCCCTCGGCGCGCTCGACCACCACCGGCGGCGCCGTGATGCCGCCGAAGGGCGTCGTGCTGGCGGCGAAGGCCGTCGGCGTCGCGCCGATCGCGCGCAGCTGCGCGAAGATCCGCAAAATGCTGTCTTCCCACACCAGGTCGGGCAGCGGCGTGCCCAGGCCGCCGTTCTCGACGCGGCGCACGCCGCGCGCGATCGCCCGCACGTGCAGCTGCTCGGGCGCGAAGCACTCGACCGCCTCGAGCCAGCCGATGCGGATGCCACCGTCGGCGGCCGCGATCAGCGCGTCGCGATCGGCGTCGCCGCACGCCAGGAACAAATTGCCGAACATCGAATCCTGACCGCCGAGCGCCTGCGCCGTCGGCTCGAGGCCGGCCTCGCCGCCCTGGTATTGGTTGAGCGCCGGCGTCGACGGCGTGCCCTTGACGATCAGCTCCAAGCGACGCTTGGGCGTGCCCTCGACGTCGAACGGGAACGGCATGCCGTGTTCTTCGGTGGCGTCGTCGAAGACGTGGAACGCGCGGTCGAAGACCTGGATGTTGCGATGGCGGCTGAGAAACGACGTGCCCTCGAGATACGCCCGCCCCGCCAGCGCCTGGGCGTTGATCACGTCGAGCAGCGCGATCACCACCTCGGGCGCCAGCAGCACCGGACCGATCGGGCCGCCGTCAGGATCGAGCACGGCGTCGGCCGCGGCCTCGATCGTGTCAGCCGGCGCCGGCGGCGCGTGCACGTCGCGCAGGCGCGCCACGTGGGCGTCGAGCCGCAGACCCTCGAGATGGCGCGCCGAGGTCACCACCCGGCCCGCGCCCGGCTGCGGACGGCCGTCGCGGGTGCCGGTCAGCGAGACCGTCGCCTCGGTGGTCGTCACCCGCCGGCGCGCGCCATGGCTGTTGCCGAGAATCAGATGCAGCACCGACCAGTGCAGGCGCACGTCGAGCGCGTCGCCCGCCAGCGCGTCGTCGTCGCCGGCGTCGGCCACCAGCCGCGCCACCAGCGCGCGCGCACCGGCCTCGTCGAGCGCCGCGATCGCCGGATCGAAGAGCGCCGTCTCGGGAATCGCGAGCGGACTGTCGTCGTTGGGAAACACCGGCCGACGCTTGACCGGCGGCCGCACCGTCGCCATCGCCATCGACTGACGCACGCCGCTGAGCAGTTCGTTGCGGCTGCTCGGCTCGGTGCGGTACCAGCCGAGCCGGCCGCCGGTGACCGTGCGCAGCAGCAGGCTGGTGCGCGTCGACTCGCGGTGCACGGCGGTGGCGCCGTCGAACGCGTCAGCATCGGCGGCGTCGGCCGCGACGTCGTCCGTCCGCGCCGCGGCGGGCTGCCGACGGGCGTTTCCGTGACGCCGCTGCAGCCACACCATTTCGGTCTCGTCGGCCACCGACGCCGCCATGATCGCGTCGATGCAGGGCAGCACCTGGTCGGGTTCGTGCAGTCGATCGACGAACGCGTCGGTGGGATCGAACGGTGCGGCGTCGGTCTCGTCGGCCGGCGGACGCTTGCGCGACTCGCGCGCTGCGGCCGTCACCTTGCCGCCGGCGCCCGGTCTCGCGGGACCCGAGCCGCGCGGACGGCGCCCCGGACGATCGGAGGAGCGATTCATGGCTGCGATCCTACCAGCGACCGCGCATGCGTCGGCCGGCGCCGTCGACGGCGCGGCGCACGCGGCTGGCTTGTCGATTGCATGGGAAATTGGCGACAATGAGGACGGCCATCATGCACCGCACCGCGCCCCTTCCACCCACCGCCTCCGCCCGACCCGGCCCGACAGCCCGGCCGCGGCGGCGTGCGTCCTCGCAGCGGGACATCAACGTCCTCGCCCGAGGTCTGCTGCGGCATGCGCTGTCGGCCACGATCCTCGTCCTGCTCGTCGGCGCCGCCGCGCCGCTGACCGCGGCCGACGACGATCCGTTCGCCGCGGCGCGCGAACGCATGGTCGCCCAGCAGGTGATCGAGCGCGGCGTGCGCGCCCCTGCCGTCTTGGCGGCGATGAACACCGTGCCGCGCCATCTCTTCGTCCCCGAGACCGAGCGCGATCGCGTCTACGCCGACCAGCCGGTCGAGATCGGCCGCGACCAAACCCTGCCCCAGGCCTACATCTCCGCGCGCATGATCGAGCTGCTCGATCTCGAGCCCGGCGCGCGCGTGCTCGAGATCGGCACCGGCTCGGGCTACGAAGCCGCACTCCTCGGCCAGCTGGCGGCGCAGGTCTACACGATCGAGATCGACGAGGAGCTCGGCCAGCGCGCGCGCTCGACCCTCGCCGCGCAGGGCTACACCAACGTCCGCGTCAAGATCGGCGACGGCTACCGCGGCTGGCCCGACGCCGCGCCCTTCGACGCCATCTTGCTCACCGCCGCGCCCGAGACCGTGCCCAAACCGCTGCTCGACCAGCTGCGCATCGGCGGCCGCATGGTGGTCGCCGTCGGCAACGTCTTCCAAGACCTCAAGCTGATCACCAAGACCGCCGACGGCACCGAGGCCAAGCGCGTGATCCCCGTGCGCCTGGCGCCGATGGAAGGCGAAATTCGTCGCCAGCGCCGCTGAGCGCGGCCGATTTTTGTAACTTTGGGCCGGGCTCGTCCGTTTTCTGGACGTATGGACCTCGGCACCTACGAACGCCACGTCGACGACCACAAGGATCGCGTGTTCGCCCTGGCACTCACCCTCCTCGGCCAGCGCCAGGACGCGGAGGACGTCACCCAGGAGACGCTGATCAAGCTGTGGGATCAGGGCCGCGCGCTCGCGCCGGCCCATGTCGGCCCGTGGCTGCTGCGCGTGGCGCGCAACGCCAGCTACGACCTGCTGCGCCGACGGCAGGTGCGCCAGCGGGTCCACGGCGACGAGGACGGCGATCCGATCGCCGACCGCACCGTCGACGACCGCGCCGGCGATCCGCACGACGACGCCGAGCGCGCCTGCTTCCGCCGCCGGCTGCAGCAGGCGATCGCGCATCTGCCCGCGTCGATCCGCACGGTGGTGGTCCTGCGCGAGATTCAAGGAATGGCGTACGATGACATCGCCCAGGCGGTGGATCGTCCGCTCAACACGGTCAAGGTTTATCTGCACCGCGGGCGCAAACTGCTGCGCACCGCGCTCGACGAGGAGCCCCGACATGCCCAGGCTTCCTGATTCCCTCGACGCTGTCGACGACGACGCGCGCGGACTCGATCTGCTCGCCGATGATCTGGCGATCGACGCCTATCTCGACGACGCGCTCGACGACGACGCCCGACGCGCGTTCGCGCGCCGACTCGACGACGAGCCCGCGCTGCGCGACGAACTCGCCCTGGCGCGCCGGGTGCGCGACACCCTGCGCACCCTGCCCGCCGCGCGCTGCCCCGACGGCGTGCGCGACGCCGCTCTCGCCCACGCCCGCCGATCGACCCTGCGCGCCGTTGCGACGCCCGCCGGTGCGACGTCCGACGCGCCCGCCGCCAGCGCCGCGCCGACCGTCCTGCGCACGCCGCCGTCGCGCGTCGGCGCACCGACCCTGCTCGCGCTGGCGGCCCTCTTCGCGCTCGCCGTCGGCGCGCTGGTGCTGCTGCGCGCCGACGGCCTGCTGCGCACCGACGCGGCCGCGCCAACGCTGGCCGCGCAGCCCGCGCAGGTCGAATCGCCAGCGGTCGATCCCGACGCGCCCGACGCGCAGGAGATCGCCCAGGCCACCGCCGACGTCAAGCGCGCGCTCGCCTACCTCGGCCAGATCCAGACCCGCTCGGCCGCCGCGGTCAGCGACACCGTGATGCGCGAACGCGTGGCCCGCCCGCTGATCCAGCGGGTGCGCGACGCCATCGACACCGACCGACCGACCCGCGATGCGCCGCCCGCCTGAGCCGCACCGTCGACGCGCCGGCCGTAGGCTGCGCGGGCGGCGAACGACGCTGCTCCTGCTGCTGCTATTTCTCGCCGCGATCCCGGCTGCCGCCGACGGCGACCGCGCATCCCCGAAAGCCGCCGCGCCCGCGCTCGAGGCCCATCCCGGCTTCGTCGACCTGACCGCCAGCGCCGACGGGCTCTTCCAGCCCGAGGACCTCGAGGTCGAGATCTCGGTCAAGGGTCCGCTGCTGCGGCTGGTGGCCGAGGGCACGCGCGGGAGCGATCCCGAGCTGTCGTCGATGCTCGAGCGCCTCGCCGGCGTCGAGGTCTCGGTCTTCAAGGTCGACGACGATCGCCGTCCGGCGGTGCGCAAGCTGATCGACCGCACGTCGGCGCAGCTCAAGCGCGACGGCTGGGACGCCGCGCTGACCATCCGCCTGCGCGGCGACCACGGCTTCGTCTACATGCGCCTCGGCGACGACGGCCTGCCGCTCGGCATCGCCGGCGTCTATCTGCAGGAGAGCGGCGAGGCGGTCTTTCTCAACATCGTCGGCACGGTCGACCCGACGATGATCGGCCGCCTGGCCAACCGCTTCAACCTCGGCGGCTTCGCGGAAGCGGAGCCGGCCGAGGAAACGCCCGAAGACGCCGGCTGATCCGCGCGCGCCGGCGCGGTACACTGCGCGGCGCCATGCTCCACGCTCGTTCACCGCATCGACCGCGCCCGCGCTGCGCGCGTCGATCGCCCAGGCCATCGCTGCGGATCGCCCAGGCTGCCGCCGCGCTGCTGCTCGCGCTGGGCCTGCTCACCGCCTGCGGCGACGCGCCACCGGTCGACGAACGGCCCTTCCCGGGTCCGATCATCGTCTTCGACATCGACACGCTGCGCGCCGATCATCTCGCCACCTACGGCTACCACCGCTCGACCAGCCCGCGCATCAACGTGCTGGCGAGCGAGTCCACGCGCTTCGAATGGGCCTTCAGCCAGGCGCCCAACACCGGACCGTCGCACGCATCGACGTTCACCAGCCTCTACCCGAGCACGCACGGCGTCACCTACAACGGCGCGCGCCTGCCCGACGCCGCGACCACCCTCGCCGAGGTGCTGACCGAGGCGGGCTACCGCACCGCGGCGTTCGTCGACGGCGGCATGATGCTGCCGGACTTCAACATCGACCAGGGCTTTGACACCTACGTCGTCAACGACTGGGGCGGCCTGTACACCGCCGGCCCGCAGATTCTCGACTGGCTGCACGAACACGCCGACGAAGCGCGCTTCTTTCTGTGGATCCACACCTACGACGTCCACGCCGACTACGCCGCGCCGGAGCCCTTCCGCGAGCACTTCACCGGCGGGATCACGCCGACGCCGGGCTTCGAGCCGACGGCGCCCGCGCTGGAGGCGATCCGCAAATCGCACTTCACGCCCCATCCGCGGCAGCTCAGCGCCAACGACCTCGCCTTCACCCGCGCGCGCTACGACGGCTGCATTCGCTACGTCGACGCTTGGATCGGCCGGTTCCTCGACGCGATGGAACCGCGCGGCCTGCTCGACCGCGCCACCATCGTACTGATGTCGGATCACGGCGAGGAATTCCAGGAGCACGGCTCGCTGCAGCACGAGAAGCTCTACGCGACGGTGACCCGGATTCCGCTCCTGATCCGCCCGCCCGGCGGCATGGCGCCGCGGGTGGTACCGCAGGTGGTGCGCGCGATCGACCTGATGCCGACCCTGCTCGACGGCGCGGGGCTGGCAGCGCCCGAGGGCATGCAAGGCCGGAGCCTGCTGCCCCTGCTGCGCGGCGAGACGCTGCGTGAGCTGCCCGCACTCTCCGAGACCACCGACTTCGGCCACCGGCGCGCGCTGACGTGGAACGACCGTCGCCTGTTCGTCGCCCTGGAGAACGACGGCATCGAGCTCTACGACTTCCGCCGCGATCCGCTCGAACAGCAGAACCTCGCGTCGGTCGAGCCCGCGCGCGTCGCCGAGCTGGTGCCGATCATCCAGCGCTGGCAGGACGACGTCGACCGCCGCGGCACGCCCGCGACCGACGCGCCCGTGCTCGACGACGAGGCGCTCGAGCAGCTGCGCGCGCTCGGCTACGTCGACTAGCCCGCCGGATCAGTCGGCGCCGCTGAGCACGTCGAGGGCGCGGCCGAACCAATCGGCCGGCAGGCCGACGTAGTGGTCGGCATCCGGGATCTCGAGATAGCGCGCGCCGGCGAAGCCGAGCACCCGCATGTCGTCGTAGGCCGCCTTCGTCTCTGCGCGGTTGAAGTCGCGCTCGCCGGTGACGTAGGCGTAGCGCCCCGTACGCATCAGCCGGTTCTGCTGCGGGCGCGTCGGCGTCGGCAGGCGCGCCGGCCAGACGATGCCGCGACGCTCGGGCACGTTGAGCTTGCGGAAGTGGTCGCAGCCGAACCAGAACAGCCCGCCGTCGACCAGCTCGCCCCACAGAAGCGCCACGCGCGAGGCGGTGCGTCCGCCGCCGCTGTAGCCGCCGACGTAGACGCGCGCGTCGTCGATCGCGTAGTGCTGCGGCACGTTGTGCAGCGCGTCGAGCGCCAGACCGACCCGGTCCCACAGCGCGCGCGGGTTGCCGCCGTGGTTGGCGCCGACCCAGATCACGTTGCGCGCCGCCAGCGCCGCGCGCACCTCGGGCTGCCAGACGTCGCCGCGCGCGGTCGGGCTGATCCACACCAGAAGGCCGGCCGGCTTCTCGGGCCGGTAGGTGTCGGGTACGAAGAGCTCGAACGATTCCTCGGCGAGGTCGTAGGTCATCGCGTCAGCGGGCAGATCGGGCGCGCTCGGATCGGCGCCGTGTCGGCGCAGGTACGCGTCGCGCTGGCTTTCGGGATGGCGCGCGGCGAAGCGCGCGCGGTAGGCGCCGACGCGGTGCGCATCGGGCACCACCGCCGCGGCCACCGGACGCGCGTCGGGCACGAGCAGCACGACGCCGCGCAGCACCGGCCACACGTCGGCGTGCGCGGTCTGCAGCGCCGGGGCGTCGCCGGACGAGAACGCAGCCGCGCGCGCGAGCAGCGCAGGGCGCGGCGCGGTGTCGGCGTCGGCGAGCCACGCGTCGGCGACGGCCGTCTGCTCACGCTGGGCGGCGAGCGTGCGCAAGAGCGCGCGCGCGTCGTCGTCGCCGGCGTCGAGCACCAGCGCGTGCGCGAGCGTGCGCAGGGCCGCGCCGGATGCGTTATCGAGATAGAACGTGCGGGCGATCGCGCGCAGCGTTTCGCCGCGCCGCGCGGGCGTGAGGTTGCGCACCGCCACGAGGTAGTCGGCGCGCGCATCCGCGGCGCGGCCGGCGGCGAGATGCGCGTTGGCCCGCTCGAGCAGCACGGCGAGATCTTCCTGGCGCTCAGGGAAAGGCGCGCGGTGTTCCGCGATCGGATCGTCGTCGTCCGCGGCGAGCGCGCCGGCCGACGCAACGAGGACGATGAGCGCGACCAGCAGCACCGCGGCGAGCGGGCCGGTGTGACGCGGCCGAAACGGGAGCGCGAAACGATGCATAGCAGTCTCCTCGAGCGGACCGCACGCGGGTCAGCGCACGGTTTATTCACCCCGGATCCAGGCGCCCGCGGGCAGGCCAAAGCGGCCCATTGGCGATGGTAGCATCGCGATTGTGATGCCTTCGACCCACCCGACGCCAGCCGCTCTCCTGCCGCCGCGAACCGTCCCATCGCGTCCGCCGACCGCGGCGCGCGCCCGCGCGTGCTGCCTGCTCGCCGCGCTGCTCGCCGCGCTGCTCTTGCTGCCCGCCGATCGCGCCATCGCCGCGCTGCCGCCGATCCCCGACGACGCGCCGATGGAGGCGGGCGTGCGCACGCGGCTCGTCGCGCTGCGCGACGACGCCCAGATCGCCCTCGACGACGAAGACGGTCCGACGGCGGCGCGCGCCCGCGCGATCGGCGCGCTGGCGCTGGCGGCGCGCGCCACGGCCCTCGACGAGCTCGCCCGCGCCGCCCTCGATCAGGCGATCGCGATCGCGCCGAGCGCGCCCGACTGGTCGTACCATCGCGGCGTCCTCAATCAGGATCGCGGCCGGCTCGACGCCGCCCTCGACG
>JBCCOR010000029.1:0-15845 GCA_039025295.1 Acidobacteriota bacterium | reverse complement strand
GCCCCCGGCCGAGCCGCTCACGCCGCCCACGCCCGCCGCGTCGCCGCAGGCCACGCCGGCGCCGCCGGCCGAGCTCGCGCCGCCGACGCCGGTCACCGCCGAGGCCCAGGCGCTCTACGACGATGCCTACGCACAGTTCCACCGCCGCGAATACGCCGCCGCCGAGGCCCGCTTCGCCCAGTTCCTGACCCGCTTTCCGACCACCAACCTGGCCGACAACGCCCAGTTTTGGATCGGCGAGTGCCGCTACGCCCGCGGCGACCTGCGCGGCGCGCTCGACGCCTTTCTCGCCACGGTCGACCGCTTCCCGCAGGGCAACAAGGTGCCAGACGCCATGCTCAAAGCCGCCAAGTGCTTGGAAGCACTGAACGATACGGGCGCAGCGCGCGACACCTACGAAGAGATCACGCGACGCTTCCCAGGCTCGGCCGCGGCCGCAACCGCGCGCGAGCGCCTGGCCGCGTCGAATCCCGCCGGCGGCCGCTAAGCGCTGACCGACAAAGACTTTGACAGTCGCACGACGCAGGTGTAGGCTTTCGCTCACACGCTTGTTGCGCGCATTCAAACATCGCTATAGAAGTGGTCATCGATGGGACACCCCGTCGATCTCCGACCGCCCCGATGCGGGAAGACCACAGCATAGTCATCAAGGCCCTGACGCCAACCCGCAGGGCTTCGTCATCAAGCCGGCACGCGCCGGGAGGTTGCACGATGAAGAAGTGGGCTTGCGTGGCCGCCGTCCTGATGACGGTCGCCCTCGCAATCGATGCCGCAGAACCACCGCCCCAGCCGCTGAACCAGCAGCCTGACGGGCATTGGACCGCCTGGCAGCCGCCGGCCGCTCCGGCCGACGCGACCGACGTCTACATCATTCAGCCTGGGGATACGCTGTGGAACCTCGCCCAGCGCTTTTACGGCGATCCCTATCTCTGGCCGCAGCTCTGGGAGCGCAACCAGTACATCCTCGATGCCCACTGGATCTACCCCGGTGATCCGCTGCGCACCGGCGCGCTGGCGCCGACCGTGCGTCCGGGCGAGGAAGCCGTCATCGGCCAGCCGCTCGAGGACGGCAGTGCGCTGCCGCCAGGCGCCCTGCCCGCCGACGGCATCGGCGACGGCGGCGATCCCGAGGTGGCCCGGGCTGAGGAGCTCGCCCGCCGGGCCGAGGACATCTTCACCGGCCGCTCCGAGCTCGCCGGCACCGAAGGCCCGGTGCCGCTCGGCCACGAGTCCGACATCTACTGCTCCGGCTACATCGGCGATCCCGAGGAGACCTTCACCTACGGCCTCGCCAGCTCGGAATACGAATTCCTGCTGCCGACGCTGAACCCGCAGGAAGGCGAGTCGATCCAGGGCATCTACGGCGACACCGACACCCAGAAATACGGCCTGAGCGTGGGCGACATCGCCTACGTCTCGGGCGGTCGCGCCGACGGCCTCGCCGCCGGCGATCAGCTGACCGTCGTCCTGCCTCAGGAGCTCGTCAGCCATCCGACGACGCGCGAGGTGATCGGCCGCTACAACCGCTATCTCGGCCGCCTGCGCGTGCTGTCGGTGCAGGACGACCGCGCCATCGCCGAAGTCACCCTGGCCTGCGGCGCGGTGCTGGTCGGCAGCCGCCTGAAGATCTTCGAGCCCGAGCCGGTGCCGCTGCGCCGGATGACGCCGATGCGTCCGGTCAACTTCCCGGCCAGCGACGCGGTCGTCGCTGAGGGCGCAAACATCGTCAAGACCCAGGACGATCTCGTCGCCACCGCCGACGGGCACGTGGTCTTCATCGACCGCGGCTACGAGCAGGACGTCGCTCCGGGCGACATCTACACGATCTACCGGCAAACCCGCGGGGATCTGTCGCCGGTCGTGCTCGGCGAGCTGGCGATCCTGTCGGTGCAGAAAGACACGTCGGTGGCGCGCATCGTGCGTTCGCGCTACACCGTGTACGTCGGCGATCGCCTGATCCTCAAATAAGCCGACGCCGCGGTCGCTCGCGCCTTCGTCCAGCCGGTCCCGTCACGCATCGTGGAACCTCTGCTGGACCTCAAGCATCAGCTCGCGTCGCTGGTCGACGTGCTGGTGCCGCTCGGCATCCCGCTGGGCCAGGCGCGTGACGCCTTCGAGCGGCAGTACATCCTCGCCGCCCTGATGCACCACGACGGCAACCTCGGTCGCGCGGCCGACGCGCTCGGCATCCACCGCAATACGCTGCGCAACAAGGTCCGCCATCTGGGGCTCGGCGACGACATCCAGGCGCTGCGCCGTCAGCTGGAGTGAGTCGCCGGCCGACCGTCATCGCCCCACATCGATCTTTTGTGCGCGCCGCTGGAATACCCGCGGCGCGCACTGCGTTGTAGCCTCTAACACAGCGCATCGACATGCTCTCCACGCGACGCGCGATCGTGACATCGCGCATGTGGGCATCGTCTTTGCTATGTCACAACAACGTGGCGGACGGTCACATGGAGCGCGCGCATTCGAACCCGACGCGGCGCCCACCGATCCCCACCCCACCTCCTCCGACGCCTTCCGCCGGCCTGCCCTCCTCCCTGGCCCGCCGGCGACGCGGCGCCCCCGACGTTCGACCTTCGAGATCCTGCAATCATGCATTCCCGCACCCGTACCCGCATTGTTTGGCTGGCGTTGTTGCACGCCGCGGCGCTGTGTCTGTGGACCACGCTGCCCCATGACGCCGATTCGCTGCCCAGCGCCACCGACGGCGACACCTTCGCCGCGGCCACACCGGCCCCGGACGAGGTCATCATCCTCGACCAGCTGGCCGATTGGATCGATGAAGATGCCGAATCGGCACAGGCGCGCGCCGAAGCGCGCCAAAACAGCACAATCGCCAACACCAGCGCCTGGGGCGAGGCGATTCGCACCCGCACGGCCAGCTTCGATCTCTTTCGGCGCTTCCACGGCGTCGAGAGCCAGCGCGACTACCTCGCGCGCCTGCCCTACGGCGACCTGATCGCTCGTGCGGCCGATCGGCACAACATCGACGGCCTGCTGATCGCCTCGGTGATCGAGGCCGAGTCGCAGTTCCGGCCCGCCGCCGTCTCGCCGGTCGGCGCGATCGGCCTGATGCAGCTCATGCCGACGACGGTGGATCCGTCGATCCGCGAGCGGTTGACCGAGCCGGCGATCAACATCGACGCCGGCACGGCCTATCTCGCCCAGCTGATCCGCCGCTTCGACGGCGATCTCGAGCTCGCCGCCGCCGCCTACAACGCCGGTCCGACGCGCGTGCGCCGCTACCAGGGCGTGCCGCCCTTCCGCGAGACGACGCGCTACGTCGACAAGGTGCTGCGTCGCTACATTGCCCATCATCGCGCCCTGTGGCTGGAAGAGAGCCCCGAGACGCGCCAGGCCGCGCTGCCATGATCGTGCGCTGCGCACCCGAGGCTTCCCCCCGATGACCGACGACCGCTCGACCCCGCCCGTTCGCCGTCCGCACGACCGCGCGCAGGATGCCCTGCGTCCGCTCACGCTCAACACCGGCGCGCTCAAATTCGCCGACGGCTCGGCGCACATCGATCTCGGCGACACCCGCGTGCTCGCGGCCGCGTCGCTCGAGTCGCGCGTGCCGCCGTTTCTCGAGGACCGCGGCGAAGGCTGGGTGACGGCCGAGTACGCCATGCTGCCGCGCGCCACGCAGCGGCGCAGCGCGCGCGAGGTCAGCCGCGGCCGCCCGTCGGGGCGCACCGCCGAGATCCAGCGCCTGATCGGCCGCAGCCTGCGCGCCGCGGTCGACCGCGGGCGCATGCCCGGCTTCACGGCCACGCTCGACTGCGACGTGCTGCAGGCCGACGGCGGCACCCGCACGGCGTCGATCACCGCCGCCTACGTGGCCCTGGTCGAGGCCCTCGGCCAGGCGTATCTGGCCGGCGATCTCAGCGACTGGCCGGTCGTGCGCCAGATCGCGGCAGTGTCGGTCGGCATCGTCGACGGCACGCCCCGCCTCGATCTGGAATATGAGGAAGACGCCGCGGCCGACGTCGACCTGAACGTCGTGGGCACGGCCGACGGCGAGATCATCGAGGTCCAGGGCACGGGCGAGCAGCGCAGCTTCACGCGCGCCGAGCTCGACGCGCTGCTCGATCTCGCTTTCGGCGGCATTGCGCAGCTGGTCGCGGCGCAGAACACGGCGCTGGCGGCGATCCTCGCCGACGTCGAGGCCCTGCGCACGCGCGGCCGCCAGCGCACGGCCCCCAAGAGCGAGGCCAGCATCTGGGGCGGCGGCGGTGCGAAGTCGCGCAAGCGCCCTTGATCTGCGCCGAGACTTGACCCGCGCGTTCGCGCGGTGCAGCATCGACGCATGTCGACGCTGACGTACACGACCTATCTGGCCATCGACGAGCTGCTCGCGCTGCAGCGTCCGCGCTCGGCGCCCGACGGCGATCCGGCGCACGGCGAGCACGACGAGCTGCTCTTCATCATCATCCACCAGGTCTACGAGCTCTGGTTTCGGCAGCTGCTGCACGAGTTCGATCATCTCGCGGTGCACTTCGACGACGCTGCGGCCGATCCGCCCGATCACCATCTGCCCGCGATCCGCGCCACGCTGCATCGCGTGCGGACGATTTGGAAGACGATGGTCGCCCAGGTCGACGTGCTCGAAACGATGACGCCGATGTCGTTCAACGCGTTTCGCACGCGTCTCGAGGCGTCGAGCGGCTTTCAGTCGGTGCAGTTTCGCGAGGTCGAGTTCGTCCTCGGCCTGCGCAGCGACCGCATGGTCGCCCACCACGCCCCACATCCGGCCGCGGCCGCCCGCCTGCGCCAGCGCCAGACCGAGCCGTCGCTCTACCAGCGCTTCTTGGGCTATCTGGTGCGCATCGCCGGCAGCGCGATCCCCGCCGAGGTGCTCGTGCCCTACGCCGACGGCAAGCCGCCCGCGCACGACGACGTGGCGGCGGCACTGCTGCAGATCTACCGTGAGAACGACCGCCTGGCGATGGTCTGCGAGCGCCTGGTCGATCTCGACGAGGGCATTCAGGAGTGGCGCTATCGCCACGTGAAGATGGTGGAGCGCACGATCGGCAACAAGCCGGGCACGGGCGGCTCGAGCGGCGTCGACTACCTCCGCAGCACCCTCTTCGACCCGCTCTTCCCCGACCTCTGGTCGATCCGCGCGCAGCTGTAGCGTCTCCCCGCGAAGCCGCGGTTTGAGATACTCAGGGATGTTCTCGCATCCTTTTGGGTTCTCGTATGACCGGCTTTTTCGGGGGATGGACGCATGGCTGTCGTCGACATTCGGATCGCGTCTCACGATGACGCGCACTGGCTTCTTCGCTGCGCACACGAAGGTGATTCTGACTCCGACGTACGCGAGTACACGATCGCGCGCGCATTGTTCGAAAGATCGCTGAAGGACATCGCCGACGGCTACCGCGGTCCGACGACGGTGCGCTACGACGCGTACGGAAAGCAGCTCTACGATTTTCTCGACGATGACGGCTGGCTCCGCGCGGCGGCGACGCGGCATTCGCGCTGGACGCTGCGCATCGACGTGGCGTCGGATGCGGCACATGCGAACCTGCTGCGCGAGCTGCCGTGGGAGCTGCTGCACGACGGCACGCACTACATCGGCGCCGAAGGTCCATCGCCGGTCGCGATCGTGCGGCGCGCAGCCGATCGCACGCAGGCGCCCATGGCAGAGCAACTCAATCGTCCGCTGCAGATGGTGATGATGGCGTGCTCGGTCGACGGTCAGGCGGAGCTGGACTACGAGCACGAGGAAGCGCTGATCCTCGACGCGATGGCGAACCACGATGCGGTTCTCGACGTCGAGGAAAGCGGCACGCTCGACGGCCTTGATAAGTGGCTCGTGTGGACGCAGACCGCGCCGAACGACGTCGAACGCCTCGACGTGCTCCACCTCAGCGGCCACGCGGCGATTCACGACAATCGCCCGATGTTTGCGATGGAAACCGACGTCGGTGGACTCGACATGGTCGACGCCGAGCGCCTGACTGAGCCCTTCCGCGGCCGCATGCCGCGCCTCTTCTTTCTTTCGGGCTGCCGCACAGCGGAGGTTGTGCACGAGGGTGCGGCCTCATCGTTCTGCGAAGCGCTGGTTCACGCCGGCATGCCGACGGTGCTGGGCTGGTCGCAGAAGGTGCTAAATCCCGCCGCGAGCTTGGCCGCTGCAGCGCTCTACGGCGATCTCGCCACGGGCGCGCGGATCGATGTCGCGTCGGCGCACGCGCGCACGCAGCTCTACGCGCAGCGCAAGGCGTACGGCATGGCCGATGCCTGGCACCAGCTGCGCACCTGGTGCGACGCCACGGGCCTCGGCGCGATCGTCACGCCGCCCGGCGCGGTCGGCCGGCCCAAAGCGCAGCGCCCGCGGGCCGAGACGGTCTTTCTGTACCCGGAAACCAACAGGATTCGGGTCTGCTCACGCGAAGCGTTCGTGGGTCGACGCAGGCTGCTGCAGCGCTGTCTGCGCGTGCTCCAAACCGACGACGGTCAGCCCGACTACGCGACCGGCCTGCTGATCCACGGCATCGGCGGCGTCGGCAAGAGCAGCCTGACCGCCAGGCTGTGCGAACGCATGCCCGAGCATGCGCGCGTCGTGATGGTCGGCACGGTCGACATGGCGTCGCTGCGCGCACGGTTGAGTGCGGAGGACTGCAGCGAAGCGGCACTCGAAAAACTCCAGGGCACCAACGAACCGCTGCGCCAGCAGCTCTTGACCTACTTCAAGAACATGCCGCCGCAGCTGATCGTCTTCGACGACTTCGAAGTCAACGTCATCGGCCACTTCGAAAAGGCACCTGAGCTGGTCGACGGCTTCGGCAGGCTCGATCACGAGGCCGCCAACGTCCTGACCGACGTTCTGATCGCGCTGCGCAAGGCAAACAGCCGCAGTCGCGTGATCGTTACGTCGCGCTACGACTTCGCGCTGCCTGAATCGGTTGTGCTGCATCGGGAATCGCTGCCGGCGTTCGACAAGGTTGCGCTGCAGAAGAAGACGCGGCGGCTGCGGGCGGAACTCGGCTTGGTGTCGGACGAACAAGCTGTGGCGCTTTGGCAGCATATCGAGGCGCTCTCGGGCAGCAATGCGCGCCTTCTCGAGCGGCTGTATGCGATCGCGGTCGATCCGGAGATCCAGCAAGAAGGCATCTTTGCGATCCTGGAAGAGCAGGCTGAGGAATTTCGGGAAGAGGTGCTGCTGAAGATCTTGATCGAGCTGCAGTCCGAAAACGGTCGCGCGCTGCTGTATCGACTGGCGTGCGTCGAGGTGCCGATCGATGCGCCCGCGCTGGTGGCGCTGGCAGCCGATATGACGCTAGATGAAGAAGCGCTGATCGCTGAGGTGAAGCGGCTGATTGCGGTGGGGCTGGTCGAGCGCTTCGAGATTATGCGTGCGGCTGAAAGTGAGTTGCAGACAGCGTCCTCGGGCGAACATGGGCGACTCGTTTCGTCAGAAGCGCTTGAGCGCCTCAAGGTTGAGCGCTTACTGAAAGAACAGTTACCTGCGACATTCCACGTCCAAGTTTCGCAGGTCGTTCATTCTCTAGCGGCTGGTCATCTCGATGAAATGACGACAAAGAACACATCGGAGCGACTGGCAAAACAGCTCCACGGAGCCTGGTGGGAGAATAATATAATCCGCAATGATGAGGAGGTGCTCGAGATTCACCGCCTCGCAATCCTAGGCCATACTACGAATATACGAATCGAGATTGCAGATGCACTCGCCACAGACTGGATATATGATTTTCGCTTCCGTGACGCACAGAAATTACTACAAAATTCAATCGCAGTTAGCGACAACTGGCGCTTGCAGCACAGCCTTGGCCGAGCCAGCTTTGCACTCGGCGAAACAGCTGATGCTCACGCTTGCTATCAGCAGGCCCTCGCTTTAGCTCCCAAGAAATCAGACTTAACATCTGAAGCAGACCAGTATGAGTATGCAGAGATTCTGGATAACCTGTCCGACATCAAGCGCCGCCAAGGAAAAGCCAAAGATTCGCTTGTGCTTTCACAACAAGCTTTGCAAATCAAAGAAGCCAACAATGACACCGAAGGCAAAGCTACGACCTTGCTTGGCATGGCTTGTGCGCGCCAACAATTAGGCGAACACAAAGAAGCATATAGGCTTTATCAACAAGTTCTTCAACTCAACAACATTACTGACACCCCTCGGCTCAAAACCGCAACCATGCACAATGTCTCTACTCTGCATACCCAAAAAGGCAGGTTAAACGAGGCACTCGCACTCTCTAGAGATTCGCTCCAGATCGAAGAAGCTACTGACAACACTCATGGCAAGGCTGCAACGTTACACCAAATAGCCAACATTTATGTATTACAAGGCAAAATTGCTGAAGCCCTCAAGCTCTACGAGCAATCCTTCGCAATTAGTGAGACGATCGGAGCTACAGAAGGCAAAGCGGCAAATTTGCATCGTATGGCAAGTATCTACGAACAGCAAGGACAGGCCAGTAAAGCACTAACGTTCTACGAGCACTCGCTTCAAATTAAAGATCAAATCGAACACATCGGAGGTAAGGCCTATACTCTCACTGCCATAGCCAGCGTGCACGCACAACAAGGCGAGCCAAACAAGGCACTTTTGCTTTACGAAAAATCTATCCAGATACAAGAATCCATTGGTGACATGCGAGGCAAAGCAACAACAATAAGTCAAATGGCACACATGCACACGCAACACGGAAGTGTCGACAAAGCACTCACACTTTGGGAAGAAGAGTTACAAATTCGCGAAGCTCTCGGTGACACCTATGGCAAGGCCATCGCCTTATACAATATAGCCTGGGCAACAAGCCAGCAAAGCAATACTGAAAGTGGATGCGACTTAGCTCTACAATCTATCTCCACTCTCGTCACAATCGGCGCCTGGATAGATGTCCACGACGCTCTCACAAATCTCCGTACGCTTGAAGATCCACGCGCCATGAGCTGGAGCGCACAAGCCGCATGGTTGACACTCGCGACAGATGTATCTGTGGAAATTTCACTTAACAGTCTAGGCGCACTTATTCTATTACTCGGCCTCAACGCCACGACTTCACCTTGGCTGGCTGCTGCTGCGATCGCTTTAGTCCAAATTCGCGGTGCGGACCATCCTAAACAGGAAGAATTCCACCACCTCGCAACCAACATACTATTCACTGTTGCCGAAGCTCATAAAATAGTCACTCAAAAAGAATTTGACAACTGGCTTGAAGGCAAAAAATTTAACGAGGCTTTCATTCTTTTCCCCAAAGTCCGCCAAATCCTCGACACCCTGATCGGCGACCACTGGCTCTTCGACCCCAACGACGTCCCTTCGACGAACCCGCTCTTCCACCCCGGCCCCGACGCGGAAAGCGCCGAGTAGCCGCTACGCCATCGTCAGGCCGTCGACTCCGCGTCCCCCAGCTCCCCGGCCGAATCCACCGAATCCGCCGCCCGATCGCTGCGCCGCGCGACAACAACGATCAGCGCGTTCCAGACGTTCCACCAGCCGACCGTGTACCAGTTGGGCGCGATCAGGACGCCGACGTAGTTGAAGAGGCCGATCAAGAGCATCGTGCTGACCAGGTTCTTGCCCTTCAGGTCGGGCAGACGCCAGCGCGAGATCATCAGCATCGCCATCGCCAGCACCACCAGGGCCGACGCCGCCGGACTCATCGCGTCGCGCATCAGCGCGGCCGCCATCAGGTAGCCCGCGCCGATCGGGATCGGCACGCCCATCGTGCGCGACGCCTTGCTGTGCTCGTCGGCCAGGACGTTGAAGCGCGCCAGGCGATACACGCCCGCGAACAAGTACGTCAGCGAAACCACCAGGCCGAGCGGCCCCAGCGGCTCGAGGCAGGCGTGGTAGACCAAGAAAGCCGGCGCGACGCCGAAGCTGATCACGTCGCTCAGGCTGTCGAGCTGCTGACCGAACGCGCTCGTGGCGTTGAGCAGGCGCGCCAGGCGGCCGTCGGCGCTGTCGAGCAGCACCGCCAGCATCAGCAGATACACCGCGATCTCGAACCGGCCCGAAGCCGCCGACTCCATGGCCAAGAAGCCCGCCGTGATGTTGGCGGCCGTGACGGCGTTGGGAAGCCAGCTGCGCGGGGGAAGAAGCCTGTTTTCGGTCATCGTTGAAGGTCCACGGACGAACATACCATTCCGCAACCGCCCGAACAGGCAAAAAGACGCACCGCACCCGGCCCCCCAACGCAGCGCCCGGACCGCAGCCACGCGATCCGGGCACAAACGACCCCGCCGACGCGTCGGCGAAGCGACGTCGCGGCGACCGAACTAGAAGTAGAGCGTCGGGCGGAAGGTCGAGGTCAGCGCGTGCATGCGGATCACCTGGTCGGGGGTGAACTCGCTCATGCACGCATCGTCGGTGTAGTTCATGTAGTTGAAGATCGGATCGACGCCCGCGCTGGAGCAGGTATCGCGATCGATCGGGCAGCCGAACGCGGGAAATGCCTCGGCCGGCGTGTCGGCCACGAAGTCGCCGTCGCCGTCACAGCCGCCCTCAAACGTGTGGTAGAGCCCGAGATAGTGGCCGATCTCGTGCGTCGCCGTGTCGCCCTCGTCGTAGGGCGCCGCGCCGCCGCCCGGCAGGCTCGTGTCGCGCACGACGATGCCGTGGCGGATGTCGTCCTCCGGGAACGAATTGGGGAAATACGCGTAGCCGAGCAAACCCGGCGGACGGCAGCTGTAGACGTTGAGCGTCGTCGCCGGATCGATCGCCAGCGCGCGCTTCATGCGCCGCTCGACGCGCGGCCGGTCGCAGCGCAGAAACCAGCCGCGCTTGCGCGTGCGGTCGACGTGGACCAGTTCGAAGGAAAAACCCGTGCCGGCGAAGGCGTCGTTGAGCACCTGGATCTGCGCGTCGATCATGCTGTCGGGCACGTTGCCCGCGCGACCGCGATGCACGACGTGCCACGCGACCGGAATCACGACGTCGGTCTCGTGCACGATCCCCGGCGCGCCGCTGCGCTGCCAGCGTTCGAAGGCCTCGGCGGCCTGCTGAATCTGGGTCGGGGTCGGCTTGGGCGTCGCACAGCGCGTGCCGCGTACGATCTCGCCGGTCTCGCTGAGGAAATGGATGTCGGGCTGCAGCGGCCGCTCGGCGGCAGCACCCGGCTCGTGGGCCGCGAGCACCACCGGCGCGCTCAGCAGCAGCGCCGCGGCCAGCCATCGTCCGGTCGTCACACGCAGCCGTCGGGTCGAAAGCGTCATCATCACCGTCTCATACCTCCATGGCATCGATGAAAAAGCGCGGCAACCGCGCCGCACGTTAAATCTGCACATTTCAATTTATGCATTTAAGATTGCGAATCCAATGACCGATGCGCTTCTGCAGCGCCCTCGAGCCGCATTCAATCCCCGACACAAGTGGTGAAAAGCATGCGGAGCGCATAGAATCTTTCGCAATTCGCCAAGCGACTCATGATGCAGGCTAGACGACGCCCGTCCAGGCGCCGTATCCACCATCGGAGCCGTAAAAACTGTTCGCCATACGATTGATTGCCGAGCTGATGATGTTCACCACCCCGCGCCCGCGCCCGTCCGCCGGTTGGTACCGGTCGGCCCATCTGCGCGGGCTTGCCGTCGCCGCACTGAGCCTCGCGATGCTCGCCGGTGCGCTCCGCCTCCATGCGGACGCGCCCGTCGAGCCGGAGGAAAACGCCGTCCCGATGACCGCCGAGGCGCCGCTGGTCGTGCCGCTCACGCGCGACACGATCACGATCGACGGCGTGCTCGACGAGGCCGCCTGGCAGCACGCGGCGCGCGTTCTGCTGACCTACGAGACGCGGGCCACCGACAACACGCCGGCCCCGATGCGGACCGAGATGTACATCACCTACGACACCGAGACGGTGTACGTCGGCTGGCGCGCCTTCGATCCGGAGCCGGACGCCATCCGCGCGCGCTTCGGCGACCGCGATCGCTCGTTCAACGACGACTACGTCGGCATCGCGCTCGACACCTTCAACGACGGCCGCCGCGCCTTCCAATTCCTCGCCAATCCGCTCGGCCTCCAGATGGACCTGACGGCCAACGATCTCGACGGCAACGAGGACGAGGCCTGGGACGCCCTGTGGGTCTCGTTCGGCCGCCTCACCGCCACCGGCTACGAGGTCGAGATGGCGATCCCCTCGCGCTCGCTGCGCTTCCCGTCGACCGACGGCCCGCTGACCTTCGGCTTCGACGCGTTCCGCAACCGACCGCGCGAGCAGCGCTACACCTACCGCAGCCAGCGCAACGACCGCAACATCGAGTGCTACGTCTGCGAGTTCTCGAAGATGACCGGCTTCGAAGAGCTCTCGGCCGGCCGCAATCTCGAGTTCGTGCCGACGCTGGTCGGCACCCGGACCGACGCGCGCGCCGATCTGCTCGCCGACGAACTCACCGACGGCGACGAAGACGGCGAAGCCGGCCTGACCGTCAGCTGGGGCATCACGCCCGGCCTCAACCTCGGCGTGACGATCAATCCCGACTTCTCGCAGGTCGAAGCCGACAACGCCCAGCTCGACGTCAACAACCAGTTCGCGCTCTTCTTTCCCGAGACGCGCCCGTTCTTTCTCGAAGGCGCCGACTTCTTCGACACGCCGATCAACGCGGTCAACACCCGCTCCGTGGCCGATCCCGACGCCGGCATCAAGCTGACCGGCAAGCAGGGGGTCCACGCGATCGGCGTGTTCGCCGCCCGCGACGCCACCACCGAGCTGCTGCTGCCCGGCAGCCAGGGCTCCGACGTCACCCGTCTCGACGGTGAGAACGATGCCACCGTGTTGCGCTACCGGCGCGATCTCGGCGCGCGCTCGAACGCCGGCATTCTGGTCACCGACCGCCGCGGCGAAGACGGCTATCTCAACACCGTCGTCGGCTTCGACGGCGTCTGGCGTCCGCGCGACACCGACCGCTTCAGCGCCCAGCTGCTCACCTCGCGCACGCGCTATCCGCGCGCGGTCGCGGAGGATTTCAACCAGCCGAGCGACAGCTTCGACGATCTCGCTCTGCGCGTCGACTACCGCCACAGCAGCCGCCACTGGTTCGGATATGCGCGCGTCGAGGACGTCGGCGAGGACTTCCGCGCCGATCTCGGCTTCCTGCCGCGGGTCGACTTCCGCTTCTACCTGGCCGGCCTCGAACGCATCTGGTGGGGTGAGGACTACGGCGACGACACCTGGTGGAGCCGCTTCGAGATCGGCTCGGACTGGGACGTCACGCAGGATCAGGACGGCCTGCAGCTGGAGAACGAGCGCGAGATCTGGACCAACGTCTCCCTGCCCGTGGCCGATCTCTTCGTCGACCTGCGCTACGGCAGTCGCGAGGTTGGCTTCGGCGGGCGGACCTTCCAGGAGCGCTTCACCAATCTCTTCCTCCGCTCGACGCCGAGCTCCACCCTGGGGTTCGAGTTCTTCGCACGCCGCGGCAACAGGATCGACTTCGTCAACGTGCAGCCGGCCGACCAACTGCTCTTCGAGTTCTTCGGCACGGTGCGCTTCGGACGGCGCGTGCGCGTCGACTTCGGCCACATCTACGATCAGCTCGATCTCTCCGGCACCGGCATCGAGCTGTTCACGGCGAACCTCAGCGAGATGCGCCTGCAGCTGCCGCTCACCCGCCGCTTCCTGATCCGCCTGATCAGCCAGTACGTCGACGTCGAACGCAACCCCGCCGTCTTTCCGGACGGCTTCAGCACGCGCACCGAAGATCTCTTCAATCAGCTGCTGGTATCGTACAAGTGGAACGCGCGCACGGTGGTGTTCGTGGGCTATTCCGACGGCTACGAGGCCAACGACCGCGTCGACCTCACCCAGCGCAACCGCACGGTCTTCCTCAAGCTCGGCTACGCCTGGACGCTGTGAGGTGAGGCGCGCTTAGCTCGGCAGAGCGCGGCGCAGCCAGCGCATCAGCGGACGCGGAACGACCAGCGCGCGCAGCGCGTGCACGATCTCCGAGGCATCGGCCGGGCGCAGGGCGCGGTCGCGCGCCAGACAGCGCAGGACGAGCGCGTCGAGCGCCTCCGGCAACACCGGGTCGAACGCCCGCGGCGGCGGCACGTCGCTGACCAGCACGCGTTCGATCAGGCGCTGCGCGGTGTCGGCGACGAACGGCGCGCGCCCGGTCACAAGATGGTAGAAGGTCGCACCCAGGCTGTAGAGATCGCTCAGGCGATCACCGGCCCGCGGCTGCGCGTCGATCTGCTCGGGCGCCATGTAGGCCGTCGGCGCGATCACGTCGTCGTCGAGCACCTGGCCCGCCGCCGATGCGTCGCTGCAGGTCAGACCAAATCCGACCAGCACCGCGTCGACCGCGCGGCCGGATGCCTCGAGGCCGCTGCGCAGCACGATGCTGTGCGGCATGATGCTGTGGTGAACGATGCGCGCATCGTGCAGAGCCCGCACGGCGTCGGCGATCTGGATCATGATCTCGATCTTGGTCTCCAGATCGAGCGTCGGCTGCGCGTCGCGCAGGGGCGTCCCGTCGATGCGCTCGGTGACCAGGCACGGCCGCCCGTGCAGACGACCGACGCCGTAGGTGCGGCATACGTGCGGATGCGCGAAGTCCACCAGCGCCCGGGTTTCGCGCAGCAGGCGCGCGCGCTGCTCCGGGCGCTCACAGCGCAAAGGCCGCGCCGTGACCGGCGCGGCGCTGTGCGGACGTCGCAGGCTGTAGGTGCGCGCGGCGGCTGCGCCGCGCGCGAGCTGCACGCCTTCGACCGTCCAACCGTCCAGTGTCTGCATGATCGCTCTCTCCCTGCCGCCGAGGCGGCGGTTGATCGTCGGTGCCGGCCCGAACCGGCGCGGACCCGAAAGCCTTATATGCAGAAACTGTAATATCTTGAGCTTACGAGCGGAATTGCCCGCGCTCAGCGCTCCATCGGACCTTCGCCGACCCGGATCGAGCCGT
Source organism: Acidobacteriota bacterium (assembly GCA_039025295.1). GTDB lineage: Bacteria > Acidobacteriota > Thermoanaerobaculia > Multivoradales > J023 > JBCCOR01. The sequence goes on along the minus strand of JBCCOR010000029.1, from coordinate 968 downwards.
TGGTCGTGCGCAGGCTGATCCGCGGTCCGCCGCCGTTGTGGTCGAACGCCATCGAACGCTTCTCGACCACCGCATCGCTCGGCATGGTGAGGTTGGTGGTGCGCACGCGACCGTTGCGGGTGCGCGCCTCGATCGTGGCGCGGGTGTCGGCCGCGAGCATGAGCGTGACGCTGCCGTTGGTCGTGCGCAGCTCGGCATCGCCGTCGAGGGAACCGCCCGTGATCTCGACCTTGATCGAACCGTTGGTGGTGCTCGCCGAAGCCGTGGAGCGCACGCCGTAGGCGGTGATGCTGCCGTTGGTGGTACCCGCATCGAGCGTGCCGCCGAGGCCGTCGACCTTGATCGAGCCGTTGGTCGAGCGCAGCTTCGCCGCGCCGTCGAGATCGCTGATGACCACCGCGCCGTTGGTCGAGGTCGCGTCGACCGCCGCGCCGCGCGGCACGGTCAGCGTGTAGCGCACGCTCACCGAACCGCCGCGCCAGCCGGTGCGCGGCAGCTCAGCGCGGATCGACAAAGCGCTGCCGCCACCGTCGATGACGATCTCGGTGTCGGCCAGCAGCTGCTCGGCATCGCGGCCGCGGGCGCGCTTCTCGGCGCTCACCTCGACCTGGTCGCGATCCCAGGTCTCGATGCGGATCGCACCGTTGGTGTTGTCGATGTCGATGCGGACGTCGGGGGTGACGTCGATCGTACGGTCGATGGTGTCGGTCACCGCGTCGCCGCTGTCATCACCCCACCAGGCACCGGCCTGGGCAGCGCTGAAGAAGAGCATGAGAATGAGGGCGAGGAGGAACAGCTGCGGGGTGCGGAAGGCAGGGCGTGTGGCCATGGTGGATCTCCTGATGATTCGGGAAAAAACAAATGCTTCGCCCCTACAAACGCCGCGGCCCATTGACAAGGTTTGCTAGGGGGGGGGCCGGCGGGGGTTTTTCGGCGTGGTGACCAACCCGCGCCCCGCCCCGGGGGGC
>JBCCOR010000028.1:0-15900 GCA_039025295.1 Acidobacteriota bacterium | reverse complement strand
CTGGACCTCGGGCGGCGGCGTGATCGCGCCGATCAGGAGATCGGGCACGTCGAGGCCGTAGGGCACGAGCGCCTCGGCCACCCGCGGACGCAGGGCCGCCGCCAAATCCTCGTAGCGCGACGGCAGATCGAAGATCGACGTCAGCGTCTCGCCGAGCAGATCGTTGAGGCGCGAGACGATCAGGTCGCGGACGAAGCCCTCGAGCGCGTCGGTGGTGAAGAGACCGCGGCTGCCGACCAGGGTCGAGACCAGCTTCGGTCCGTCGATGACCCGCAGCGCAAACTTGCCGAACGCGCGCAGGCGCACCATCGCCAGCTCGCGGTCGCGGAAGACGACCGGCTCCTTCGTGCCCCAGCGCAGGTCGATGAAGGTTTTGTGGGCGATGAAGATCACCGCTGCCTGGAAGGGCGAGTCGCCGCCGAAGGGGAGCGAGAGGATCGGCGCGAGCAGCGGCAGGTTCTTGGTGCGCAGCGTGTGACGACCCGGCCCGAAGCGGTCGAACGCCTGGCCGTCGCGCAGGAAGATCGCTTCCTGGCCCTGCTCGACGATCAGCTGACTGCCGTAGCGGATCGCCATCGTGCCGTCGGCCGGTTCGCGGACGACGATTTCTTGGCCGGTGGTGTCGTGGAAGCGGAGAACCTGCATCGTGATGCCTCGGGCTGAGAGTGCTGCGGAGAAAGCGACGGCGCGCGAGAGCCGCATTGTGCCTCACGATCGCCCCATGCGAGCGCGCGACGGCGACGCGTGGCTCGCCAAGATGCGCGTGTTGTCAACGATATCGAGCCTACGCCTCAGCGGGAATGTCCATTCGCTGTCGGGGGCCGCCCGGGACCGGTTTGTCCCCTTGTTCCACGTTCCGTGAGAGGGTTGTTTCGATGACTATCATCGACCCCGCCGACGCGCCAACTTCCCGCCGCGCGCTCGCGCCCGCGCTGGCGTGGGCGCTGAGCATCTGGGCGACCGCGCCCGCGATCGGCAAGCTACGCGATCTCGTCTTCGAACACTTCGCCGGCGGCGCCGTCCGCCTGCTCGCCGGCGGCTTCATCGTTGCGCTCGGCCTGGCGTTCGTTTTCGCGGTGATGCGCATCCGCGCGCAGCGCGCGCTGCGCTACGGCGGGCTCGCGCTGGCGGCGCTGCTCGTGTGGCTGCAGCTGCGCGGCGTGCGCACGGCCTCGGCGCAGGTCAACGTGGTCGAGCAGATCCACGTGCTGCAGTACGGTCTCCTCGCCGTGCTGCTCTACCGCGCGTGGCGACCGCGCGGCGGCGTCGAGTCGCTGCTGCATCCGCTCCTGTGGACGATCGCGGCCGGCGCGCTCGACGAGCTCGTCCAGTGGTGGTCGCCGCGCCGCGTTGCCGACGGGCGCGACATCTTGCTCAACGCCGCCGCCGGCGGCTCGGGCCTGGTCTTCGCGCTCAGCCTGCTCGGCCCGCCGCGCTTCGATCGCCCGGCGATCGCGGGCACGTGGACGCGCATCGGCTATTCGGCGGCAATCGCCGTCCTCGCGGTCGGTTTGACGGCGGGCCTGTCGCATCTCGGCTACGCGGTCGAGGATCCGGCGATCGGCACGTTCGCGAGCCACGCGACGCGCGACGAGCTGCTGCACATGCAGGCCGATCGCCGCCGCGCCTGGGCGATCGATCCGCCCGACGGCCGGGCGATCTGGTCGAAGCAGGACTACTTCCTCAGCGAGGCCGCGCGCCACGCCAACCACCGCAACGCGTCAGAGCGCGCGGGCAACGACGCCCTGGCCTGGCAGGCCAACCGCATTCTCGAGACGTACTACGATCCCTTCCTCGACGTCGACGGCTACCGCGGCGCGGGCGTCCACCGGTGGTCGGACGCGCACCGCGCGGCGGTCGAGATGCGCGCCGACAAGGTCGATCCGGCGACTTACGTGAGTCCGGTGCTGCGCAAGCAGCTGTGGACCGACGCCTCGCACGTCGACTACTGGGCGGGCGTGCTCCTGATCGCGCTGACGCTCGCGGTGATGCCGGGCTGGGAGGCGCGGCGGCGCGCGCGGCAGCGCGATACGGCGCGTCAGGGTGATCGGTAGAACAGTTGGGGATCGCAGCGATCGGCGAGGTCTCGGCGCTCAGCCGCCAGGGCCTCGACGAACGCTTCGGGGGAAACGGGCGCGGGGCTCCCGAAGATGACAGTCAGCGTCCGCTGGCGCAGATGACTCTGGCGCCAGCGGCTGTCCAGCGCCGCAAGGCCGCCAAGATGCTGGGCGAGCAGCGGCAGGAGATGCGGCAGGTAGACCACGCGGCCTTGCAAGCGTTCGCGCAGTTGAATTAACGCTGGATGATCGGCTCGGCTCAGCCCGCGAAGGGCTCGCTTGTCGCTGGTGAGGATCCGCCCTTCTGAGGTCGATGCCGTGGCCTGGAGCAGGAGGAGCTCGCCCTGATCGATTTCAGCGCTCAGTCCGGCCTGCTCGAGTTCGGTCGGCGTGTCGACGAAGTCGGGTGTCAGCTGCGTAAGCTGCCGTGCGCGATCTGCCAGCGCCGCCCGATAGTCGTTCAGCGCATCGGCTTCCAAACGGCTCGTGTCAAACGAGCGCTTGAACGTCCGGCTCTGGCGGATCTGCTTTGGCGCGGCCGGAAGTCGGTACGCTGCGGATCCCGCGCAGTCCAAGATCGCCGCGATGTCGTCGACGAAATTCAGCGCGCACGCTGTGAGAAGCGCGTCGGTGTCCCAGAAGAGCGCAGGCACGTCGACGTGATTCAGTCGGGGAAGACGTCGAGATCGAGCGCGTGTGCGAGAAAACCGAGCCGCTCTGGCGAGATCTCGTCCGGATCAACGTGGCGCACCAGCGCGTCTCGCACGATGGCCAGCGCGCCTTCGTGCTCTTGCAGCAGGTTGATTGCTTTCCGCGCAACGGGCCAGCGGTTGCCAGCGTGCTGATGGGCGTAGCTCAGCGCGATCGCAGCGGGCGTCGTCTTGTATTCACGCGCCAGAGAGCGGGCGCGTCTTTCCAGTTGCTCGGCTTTCCATGAGGCGGATGACGCTCCGCGCCGCGATCGTCGAAGAAATTGTGGCGTCCGGCCATAAATCAGCGCGGTCGCGAACGCATTGGCTTCTTGCTCGCGTGGATCGTCAGCCACTGTCATGTCCACGTCGATGCACAGGCTTTCGCCCAAATGACCCAGGGCGATATGGCCCATCTCATGCGCGACGAACCAGGCGACGCGCGCCGGTACGTCGCGTCCGCTGACGTTGACGATGATCACCGGATGGGTGGTTCCGTCGTGTATGGCAACGGAGAGCGCCATACCATCGACCTTCTTGCTGCCCTCGGGCAGGTAGGTCATCGGGATGACCGGGATGCCGTGCGCCCAGCACAGATCGACCAGCCCTGCGAGATCGACGACGGGGCGTTCTGCGAGCAGGCTATCCCGCAGCGCAGCCGCGTCGCGCTTCGCGAGGGCCGCAGTCGGGCGCTGGGTCTGCGTCGCTGCGAGCACGAGTCGGCTGAGATCGCTCGCCAAGAGAACAGCCGGGCGCAGCCGCTCGAGATCCGAATCTTTCCAGCGCTTGAAAAGCGCCTGCGTCACGTCGTCGAAGGTGAGCGTTGCTTTCGGATCAGCGAGCTGGGCAAGTGTTAGGCCCAGCGCCTGCCCGATGTACATCTCGGCCATGCGGCGATTCACCGCATGCTCGGCCATCTTGTCTTCCCACCAGTCTGGCAGGACGCGCGCGAGCAGATCCTTACGCGAGAAGCCAAGCGGCTTGAGTCGCTGATACAGATCTTTCATCGCTTTGTGGTGTGCCAGGGTTCACCTCCTCGAAGCTTGTGCGGTCGGTTTCGTTCGATTCGCACTCTGCATCGCTCGCATCGAGCAGATACGCACGTCAAGAATACAGGACGGTTTTCGATGTTCTTCTCGACCCTCAATCGCGGGACGAATCGGCGGCGCGCAGGCCAGCGCCAGGGCGGCGAGCCGGAATCGTAAGCGCACGGCCGCGACCGTGCTAAGAATAAGGAGTGAACGCTTCGTCGCGCACCCGTCGCATCAACCCGCTTTTCTTCGTCCTCAGCCTGCTCCTGATCGCTCTCGGCGGCCTGTTCGCCCGCGCCCAGGACGCTGAGCCGACCGCGCCCGCAGCCGTCGACGCCCAGCGTCCGGCGGCGGTGGTGGTGGTGACGCTCGACACGACCCGCGCGGATCGCCTCGGCAGCTACGGCTGGCCGCACGCGCGCACGCCGAACCTCGATGCCCTGGCCGCGCGCGGCACGCGCTTCGCCCGGGTCGACACGGCCGTGCCGATCACAATGCCGAGCCACTCGACGCTGTTCACCGGCCGCTTCCCGCCGCGGCACGGCGTGCGCGACAACGCCCTCTTCACCCTGCCCGACGACGAGATCACCCTCGCCGAGCGCTTTCAGCAAGCCGGCTGGACGACCGCCGCCGTCACCGCGGCGGCGGTGGTCGATCGGCGCTACGGCCTGGCGCAGGGCTTTGACGTCTACGACGACGATCTCTCCGGCGCGAATACCAGCGCGCCCCCGGGCACGGCGTTCGTCGAGCGGACGGCCGACGCCGTCACCGACGCCGCCCTCGCCGCGCTCGATGGACTCGAGCCGCCGTTCTTTCTCTGGGTGCACTATTTCGATCCGCACCATCCCTACGAGCCGCCCGCCGGCTTTCGCGATCTCGGCGGACCGACGCCCGACTACGACGGCGAGCTCGCCTTCGTCGACGCGCAGCTGAAGCGCCTGCTCGATGCGCTGCCGGCGAATACGCTGATCGCTGCGATCGCCGACCACGGTGAGATGCTGGGCGAGCACGGTGAACCGACCCACGGGCTTCTGCTGCGCAGCGGCGCGCGGCGCGTGCCGTGGCTGCTCGCCGGGCCGGGCGTGCCCGTCGGACGCACGGTCGACACGCTGGTGCGTACCGCCGATCTCGCGCCGACCCTCGCCGGCCTCGCCGGCCTGCCCGCTGCCTCGGCCGCGCCCGCGAGCGAGCGCGACGGACGCGATCTGCACAGGCTGCTCGCCGGCGGCGGCGAGCCGGGCGAGACGCCGCTGAGCTACACCGAGTCGTTTCTGCCCTACTACGCGCACGGCTGGTACCCGCCCCGCGCGCTCTCCGACGGCGCGACGCTCTACGTTCACGGGCCGAAGCCGCGCTTCTACGATCTCCAAACCGGCGCCGCCGCGTCCGCGCAGAACGCCGACGCGTGGGCGAAGCGCCTGCGCGACTTTCTCGCCGCGCGCGGTGAGACGCTCGACGAGGGTGCGGCGCCCGCGGCGCGGTCGATCGCGCCCGAGGAGGCGGCGAAGTTGCGCGCGCTCGGCTATCTCGGGGCCGACGGCGGCGCCGGCGGTGCGCGCGACGGCGGCATTCAGCTCGGTCTGCCCGACGTGCACGACGGCCTGGCGCTCGCCAGCGCGCTGCACACGGCCGGCGAGCAGGTGCGCACCGGCCGCTGCGACGACGCCGTGGCGCCGCTGCGCCAGCTGGTCCGCGCGCATCCGACGAGCTATCCCGCGCTCAATCTGCTCGGGCTCTGTCTGCAGCAGCAGGGGCGGCTGGCGTCGGCGCTGGGGGCGTTTCGCCGCGCGGCGCAGCTGCAGCCGTCGGCGATCGTGCCGCTGGTCAACGCCGCCAACTGCCTGATCGGCCTCGAGCGCTTCGGCGAGGCGATCGATACGCTGCGGCTGGTGGTCGAGCGCGATCCGGGCGCGGCCGAGTCGGCGGCCAATCTCGCGGCGCTGCTGCGCGCGCAGGGCGACCGCGCCGGCGCGCGCAGGACGATCGACGCCGCGCTCAGCGCGTCGAATGCCGCCAACGCCCATCCGGGTCTGCTGCTCGAGCGCGGCAACCTGCGCGCGCAGGACGGCGATCTCGCCGGCGCGCTCGACGACTTCCGCGCCGCGGCGCAGCGCGATCCGGCGAATCCCGCGCCGCTGGCCAACGCCGTCCAGGCCGCGCTCGCGCTCGGCCGCAACGCCGACGCCGCCGTGCTGCTGGTGCAGCAGATCGCGCTCGAGCCCGAGCGGCCGGATCTCTGGGGGCGCCTCGGACAGCTCTACCGCGATCGCCTCGGCGATCCGGCGCAGGCGCTGCGCTGCTTCCGGCGCGCGCGGGCGCTCGAGCGCGATCCCGGGCGCCAGGCCGCGCTCGATGACGCGATCCGCGCGCTCGGCGGCCGATAGCGTTCGGGGTGGGCCTCAGTCGAAGAGGAAATTCATCCGCACGGCGCCGAACATCACCAGATCGCCGCCGTGGAGCTCGTGGGGCTCGCCCGCGATGCGCTTGCCGTTGACGAAGGTGCCGTTGGTCGCCTTCTCTTCCATCAGCATCACGCGCCGCTCTTTGCGGATGACGCGCGCGTGGCGACGGCTGGTCGAGATCTGCGGATCGATCTCGGTGAGGTCGATGTCGGGATGGATGTCGTTGGCCGGATCGAGGCGGCCGATCGTGGTCTCGACGCCCTCGGCGAGCGGAAACTCACGGCCGTCGCCGAGGAAGGTGAAGCGCGCGCTGCGCGGCTTGAGCGAGACGCTCGGCGGCGACGGATGGCCGAGGGCCTGCGCCAGCTCTTCCTCGAGCCCGGCCAGGCGCTCGGCCAATTTGCTGACCATGCGCACCGAGATGTCGGGATTGCGCCGCAGCATGTGGACGAAGCCGGCGCGATCGACCCGCACCAGGCGCAGATCGCTGCGCGCGCGCGCAGCCTGCGAGCGGTCGGCGTGGTCGAGCATCGCCATCTCGCCGAAGAAGTCACCGCGCTGGAGAATGGCGACCTTGGTCTCGTTCGGCGTGTCCAAGTCCTGCACGATTTCGACTTCGCCTTCCTGAATCAAATACATGAAGGCACCGTCGTCGCCGGCACGGAAGATGATCTCGCCTTCTTGGAAGGATTGGGCGGTGTAGCTCATGCGCGCTGCGGATCGGGAAAACGTCCATCAAACGGATCCGCGTACTTTAGCAGAGCGCAAGGCGCGCGGGTGGACGGCGCGCGGATTGTCGACGCGATCAGGATGTGTCGGCATCGCCCGCCGCCGACGGCAGCAGGAAGCGATGGACGTGCTCGAAGACGTCGCGCCGGTTCATCAGGAAGGTGTGGACGCCGTCGACCTCGACCGCCGGCACGCCGTCGAGCCGGGTTTCGTCGACCGCGACGATGCCGTCGTTGGCGCCGGTGAAGGGCAGAAACGGCAGCTGCAGACCGCGCCGGCCGGCGATGATCAGCGAGGGTACGGCGCCGCCCGCGCGCCGCGGCGGCGGCGGCGCCGGCGTCGGCAGGCGGGCGTAGAACGCGGGATCGGCGAGGCGTCGGCCGGCGTCGCCGAAGGCCGCGCGGAAGAGCGGGTTCTCGCGCAGCCAGCGCGCCATCGCCGGCGAGCGGTTGGGCGGCGCGAGCATGATGAAGCGCGCGAAGCCCGCCGGCAGATGCGGCAGGGCCATGCGCGTGACGATGTTCCCGAGCGAGTGGCCAACGACGGCGTAGCGCACGGCGTCGGCCGCGGCCTTGCCGTCGGCCGACGCGCGCTGCGCCGCGTCGTCGGCGACGACGCGGCGCACGTGGGTGACGAAGCGATCGCGGATTTCGGTCAGCGAGGTCGTGGTCACAAGATAGCCGAAGCGGCTGGTCTCGTGACCCTGCTGGCGCAGGCGACGGCCCATCAGCGCCATCGACGCCGGCGTGCGGCCCATGCCGTGGATCAGGAAGATCCGCATCGCCCCGCTGCGATCGTGCTCAGGCCGGCGCCGCCGCGCCGTGGCGCGCCGGATGCCAGCTGTAGGCATAGTCGGGATCCTCGCTCGACAGCGCCGCCTGCGCGATCTGCAGCGGACGGTACGTGTCGACCATCACGGCCAGCTCCTCGGTCTTCTCCTTGCCGATCGAGCCCTCGTAGGTGCCCGGATGCGGCCCGTGCGGGATGCCGTTGGGATGCACGGTGAAGCAGCCGCGCGAGATGCCCTTGCGCGACATGAAGTCGCCCTCGACGTAGTAGAGAACCTCGTCGGAGTCGACGTTGGAGTGGTTGTAGGGCGCCGGGATCGCCTCGGGATGGTAGTCGAAGAGCCGCGGCACGAACGAGCAGATGACGAAGCCCGGGCCGTCGAAGGTCTGATGCACCGGCGGCGGCTGATGCACGCGGCCGGTGATCGGCTCGAAGTCGGCGATGTTGAAGGCGTAGGGCCACAGATGGCCGTCCCAGCCGACGACGTCGAGCGGATGATGGTCGTAGTGGAACGCGGTGATCTGGCCGCGCGCCTTGACCCGGACTTCGAAATCGCCTGTCTCGTCGTGGGTGACGAGATCGTCGGGCGTGCGCAGATCGCGCTCGCAGAAGGGCGAGTGCTCGAGGAACTGACCGTAGCGGTTGAGATAGCGCTTCGGCGGCACGACGTGGCCGTAGCTCTCGATCACCAGCATGCGCTGCGCGACGCCGTCGTCGGGCACGATGCGCCACATGACGCCGGTCGGCAGCACGAGATAGTCGCCCGGACGGTAGCGCAGCGTGCCGAACTGGCTCTCGAGCGCGCCCGTGCCGTCGTGGATGAAGATCACCTCGTCGCCGTGGGCGAAGCGGTAGTGGTAGTCCATCGCCTTGTCGGGGCGCGCGAGCGAGAGCACGACGTCGGTGTTGCCCATCATCGGCACGCGGCTCTCGACCGCGTCGCCGCCGCTGGGCACGTCGTGGGCGTGGAAGCTGCGGTGGCGCAGCGCGCTCTGGTCCTCGTAGGCGACAGGCGGCGTGTCGACGACGCCGACCTCGCGCACCTGCGTCGGCGGACGCAGATGGTAGAGGATCGATTGGATGCCGGCGAAGCCGTGAATGCCCATCACCTCTTCGTGGTAGAGGCTGCCGTCGGGCTGGCGGAACTGCGTGTGCCGCTTCTGCGGCAGCGCGCCGAGTCGGTAGTAGTACACGTGCGTTCTCCTGCGTTCGTTTCGGCTGGCTGGTTTCGGCTGGCTGGTTTCGGCTGGTTGGCGGCGGATCAGAGGTTGCCGCGAATCGCCTGTTGGCGCTCGATCGCTTCGAACAGGGCCTTGAAGTTGCCCTCGCCGAAGCCGCGGCTGCCCTTGCGCTGGATGATCTCGAAGAACATCGTCGGCCGGTTGACCAGCGGCTCGGTGAAGGTCTGCAGCAGATAGCCCTCGTGATCGCGGTCGACCAGGATGCCGAGCGGCGCCAGATGATCGACGTTCTCGTCGATCGAACCGACCCGGCGCGGCAGCTCCTCGTAGTAGGTGTCGGGCACGTGGATGAACGACACGCCGCGGTCGACGAGATGGGTGACCGTGTGGACGATGTCGCGCGTCAGGAGCGCCAGATGCTGCACGCCGGGGCCGTCGTAGAAGTCGAGATATTCCTCGACCTGGCTCTTGTTGCGCCCGACCGCCGGTTCGTTGATCGGGAACTTGATCGCGAACGAGTTGTCGGACATCACGATGCTCATCAGCGCCGAGTACTCGGTCGAGATCTGGTCTTCGGTGAACTGGATGTAGCGCTGGAAGCCGAGCACGCGGCTGTACCACTCGGCCCAGTGCTCCATCGCGCCGAGCTCGACGTTGCCGACGATGTGGTCGAAGCGCAGCAGGCCGGCGTCGGGCATCGGGATCGGCTTGGCGACGTAGCCGGGCAGGAAGTCGCCGTTGTAGTCGCGGGTCGAGATCAGCGAATGGACGGTTTCGCCGTAGGTCTTGATCGCGGCGCGGCGCACGGTGCCGTGCTCGTCTTCGACGTCGTGCGGCTCCTCGAACGGCTCGGCGCCGCGGTCGAGCACCGCTTCGAACGTGCGGTCGACGTCGTCGACGTGGAAGGCGATGTCCTTGACGCCGTCGCCGTGGCGGCGCACGTGATCGGCGATCTCGCCCTCGCCGCCGAGCGGCGACTTGATGATCATGCGCGCCTGGCCCTGCTCGAGGACGTGCGCGGTGTAGGTGCGGCAGCCGGTTTCGAGGCCGGCGTAGGCGACCTGCGAGAAGCCGAAGGCGTTGCGGTAGAAAAACGACGCCTGCTTGGCGTTGCCCACCCACATCTCGACGTGGTGGATCTTGCGCAGGCGGAGCGGATTGCCGGGTTGCGGCGTGTTGTCAGAGGCCATGGGGGAGTCCTCCTCGAAGCGTGTTGGCGATCGTGTCGTCGATGAAGAATGCGCGCCGTGGGGGCGAATGCCGGGGGGCGCAAAAAGAAGACCGCGCCGAGACGCGGTGCCCTCAATCTAGCACACGGCCGTTCAGCGCTTGTCCGCGCGCGTCGACGGCGACGCCGGGCGTTGCAACATGGGACAATCAGCGATCGAGATGCATCCCATCGATCCGCCCGCCGACGCCGCGCCGACCGATCCGGTCGTCCGCTACGCCACCGCCGTGCCGCTGGCGGCGGGCGCGAGCGCGGAGGTGTTCGAGACCTTCGACCCGCTGCTGAAGCGCAAGTTGGCGCTCAAGGTGCTGCGCACCGATTCGCCGCAGGCGGTGGCGCGCATCGTGCGCGAGGCGCGCGCGCAGGGGCGGGTGCAGCACGCCGGCATCTGCGCGGTCTACGACACCGGCGCGATGGACGGCCGGCCGTACATCGCGATGGAGCTGATCGAGGGCTGCGATCTGCGCGACGCGCGCGCGCATCTCGACCGCACGACGATCGTGCGCCTGGTGCGCGACGTTGCCCGGGCGATGCAGGTCGCGCACGAGGCGGGCCTGGTGCACCGCGATCTCAAGCCCGAGAACGTCATGCTGCGCGTGCCGGGCGGCGCCGATGCGCTGGCCGAGGTGGCGGCGGCCGATCCCGACGCGCTGTGTCCGGTGGTGGTCGACTTCGGCCTGGTGTGGGCGCAGGCCGAGGGCAGCGATCTGACGCGCTACGGCCAGGTGCTGGGCACGCCGGGCTTTCTCTCACCCGAACAGGCGCGCGGCGATCTCGACGCGCTCGACGCGCGCACCGACGTCTACGCCCTCGGCGCGACGCTCTACGATCTTCTGCTCGGGCGTCCGCCGCACGACGGCGGCCAGGCCGACTCGCTGATGGCGGTGGCGCGCGGCATCGCGCCGACGGCGCCGCGGCGCATCGATCCGCATCTGCCGCGCGCGCTCGAAGCGATTCTGCTGACCTGCCTGGCGCCGCGTCCCGACGACCGCTACCGGCGCGCGGCCGATCTCGCCGACGAGCTCGACCGCGTCCTGCGCGGCGAGACGATCCACGCGCGCGCGCCCTCGCGCCTGACGCGCGCGACGACGGGCGTGCTGCAGCGTCGCCGCGGGCTGCTGATGACGGCGGCCATCCTGCTCGTCGCCGGGGCGCTGGTGCTGCTGATGCTGCGCGCGCAGCAGGCCGAGCGCCAGCGTCTGGTGCGCCAATTCGACGAACAAGCCGATCATCTGCGCTGGTCGCTGCGCGCGGCGCACATGGGCGCCCCCGACGACCTCGCCGGCGTGCGCGCGGGCGTGCGTGCGCGCCGCGACGCGCTGATGCAGGCGCGCGACGACCATCGCGATCCGGCGGTGCGCGCCGCGATCGACCACGCGCTCGGCGCCAGCTACGTCGCCCTGCACGACGACGCGCGCGCGGCCGTGCATCTGCAGGCCGCGTGGAACGGCGGACGTCGGACGCCGGCGGTGGCGCAGGCGCTGGGCGAGGTGCGCGGTCGGCAGTACGGCGCCGCCATCCGTCACGCCCGCAACCAGGAGCGTCGCCGGGTGCGCCAGGCCAGCCGCGCCGCCGCCGTCGCGCGCTACCGCGATCCGGCGATCGCGCTGCTGCGCGCCGCCGCGGGCGCGACCACCGCGCCGGCCTACGTCGAGGGCCTGATCGCGCTCTACGAGGCGCGCCACGACGACGCCCTCGCTGCCGCCGACCGCGCGCAGGCGCAGCTGCCATGGCTCTACGAGGCCGATCTCGTGCGCGGCGAGGCATATGTCGGGCGCGCGGCCGCGCTGGCCGAAACCAGCGACCTCCGCGAGGCCTATGAGGCCTTGGTCGATGCCGAGACGGCCTACCGCCGGGTGATCGCGGCCGCCGCGGCCGAGCCGCGCGCGTATCTCGGCCTGTGCGGTGTGCTGCAGCTGCAGCAGGATTACGGTCACCACGCCGGCGACGGTGCGCGCACGACCATCCACCGTCGCGCCGACGCCGGCCTGGCGGCCTGCGCGACGGCGCAGGCCCTCGCCCCCGACGACCCGCGCGGCTGGCTGCTACCGACCGAGATCATCGCCACCACCGGCAATCTGCTGCGCCTGATCCACGGCGACGATCCGCGTCCGATGCTCTACGACGCCTGGGCCGAGGCGCGGCGGGTTGCGCGGCGCTTTCCGCGCGATCCGCAGACCCACGAGCAGCTCGGCGCCATCGTGCATTTGATTGCGCTGGCCGAGTCGAATTGGAACCTCGACGCTGATCCGCGTCCCTATGAAGACATCGCGATCGCGCATTTCCAGCGCGCGCTGCGCCTCGGCACCCTGCGGCGCGCGGCGGTGCTCAGCGACATCGGGCATCTCTACTACCAGCGCGGCGTCTACGTGTACTTCTACACCAGCGCCGACGTCGTGCCCGACGCTGAACTCGGTGCGGCGGCGCTGCGTCGGGCGATCGCGCTCGATCCGGGCTGGGCATCGTCGTATTCGACCCTCGGCACGGTGCACGAGCTGCTGCTCGGTGCGCGTTTCCGGCAGGGGCAGCCCTATCTCGCGCACGTCGACGCGGCGCTCGCCAACCACCGCCGCTTCCTGGCGATCCGCAGCACCAGCGCGTGGGGCGAGTCGCTGACCGGCGACGCCTATTGGATCCGCGCGCGGCACGCGTTCCTGGTCGGCGAGGACATCACGCCGTGGATGACCCGCGCGCTGATGCACGCCGGTCGCGCGCGCGCCCTCGATGCCCACACCGGCTGGTACCTGCTGCGCTACGCCGTGCTGTGGCTGCACTGGGCGGAGTACCGCGTGGCGCGCGGCGAGGATCCGACGCCGATGCTGCAGCAGGCGCAGCGCGCCTATCGCCTGCTGATCACCAGCCAGCAGCGGCGCGCCAATCCGGTGACGCTGGCGCGTCTGGCCGACGGGCGCGTGCGTTTGGCGACGGTCGCTCTGCGCTGGGCGCTGCGCACCGGCGACGATCCGCGCGCCGCGCGCGACGCCGCGCGCGAGGCGTGGGCTTTCTCCCTCGCCAACGCCGACGACGCCAGCACCGAAGTGCAGGAGCACCAGATCGACCATCTGCTGGCGCGCGCCGATCTCGCCCTGGTGCGTCCGGCGCCGCGCGGCGGCGACGATCCTGCGGCGCTGCTCGACGACGTCGCGCAGCGGCTCGACCAGCTCGACGCGGCCGGCAGCGACGTCGCCACCGCCAGCCTGCGCCGCGGTCGCATGCATCTGCTGCGGGCGATGGTGCAGCCGGCCGGCTCGGCGGCGCGCGCCGCCGCGCTGGCGTCGGCCGAGGCCGCGTGGACGACCACGGTCACGACCAACGCGTGGCTCGCCGGCGAGGTCGCGCCGTGGCGCCGCCGCGCGGCCGCCCTGGCCGGCGACGACGCGCCGCGCGTGGTCGGACCGACGGGCGACGTCCGCTGAGCGGGGCGCCGATCGCGAAGGGCCCAAGAGCCGGCGAGTCACGGCACGACACGCGCTATCCGAACGGTGATTCCGCTGGCCGGCATGCGTCGACGCGAGGCGGAGGCGTCACCGTCTCGGCTGCCTGCGCTGGCGCCTCGACGACGTGGAACGGACCGCGCACGACCGCGCTGTACTGCTCGGCGGCTTCGAGGGCCCTGCGGACGCGGCCTTCGAGCGAGAGCGGTTCGACGTCCTCGAGCGCTTGGAGCGCGCCGAGCGCGATCGGTGCGCCGAAGCCAATCGCCGAATAAGACGCCAGCGGGCGCGCGAGTTGATCGTCCTCGCGAATCTCGAATATCCGGCCCGCAACGCCCACCAAGAAGAGACCGCCGAACGATTCAGGGAAGGAGATGAGGATGATTTCGGGTCATCGACGCGACGTCGCGCGGCTGATGCGCGCGCTCGATCAGGAACTGCGCGGCCGCGGCCGCGGTGCGCTGGCGGCCATGCAGCGCGAGCTGGGCTACACCAAGGGCTGGTGGCAGGGCCGCGTAACGGCGGGCGACATCACGATCGGGCAGCTGCTCGGCGTGCTGGGTCATCTCGGGCTCGATCCGACGAAGTTCGTGCGCCGCGTTCTCGGCGACGACGACGGCTTCGAGCTTGATCGACCGCCGGGCGCGCCGCCGGCGCTGGTCGCTCGGGCGTGGGCGCGCCTGCGCGGTGGCGCCGAGGGCGGTGTCGGCATGGGGCTGCTCGATACGCTCGATCAGGAGCGCTACGAGGCGCCGGCGGAAGCGTTGGACGTCGCGCGCTGGGCGGTCGATCACGTGGAGCTCGCGCTTCTGCCGCGACTCCTGGGCGTCGCGGGCGCCGCCTGGCGACGCATGATCCGGCTCGACGAGGCCGCCCATGCGATCCGGGCTGGCATCGAGATGGCCCAGCTGGCGGACGACCGCGCAGAGATCGGCAAGCTGCTTCGCCGCCTCGCGTACGTTGCAGCCGATCGCGGCGACCGCGGCGAGGCGCTGCGCATCTCGGAGCATGCGGGGATGGTGCTGCTTCGGTGCGGTGATGCCGAGTTCTTCGGCAAGGCCCTCACCGACCAGGGCACCTGGCTCTACTACCTCGAACGATTTCACGAATCCATTTGCACGCTGGAGCTGGCGCTGCTGAAACTGCCTTCAGCGCCGTCCCGCAGTCGTGGTCAGGCGCTCCAGTGTATTGGCGCATGTCACCGGGATCTTGGTAACACGGAGCTCGCATCCGAGTTTGTAGGGCAAGCGTTTCAGTGCGTGTCGGATAGGAACACGGTGTTCAAAGGCAAGTTGTTGTGGTTGCATGCGCGGATTTTGAGCGATCTTGGAGAGCTTGAGCAGGCAGCCCATGTGCTGCAAGATGTTGTCGACGTTTTTCGCACTTTGCATCATGGCGAAGCCGCTCTCGCAACGTGTGAACTGGTTTGCATCCAGCTGATGCTTGGCCAGCCTCGCGAGGCCTTCAACGTAGCTGCCAGCATGCGAGCGCTGATGGAACCGTTGCATGCGAATCAGGTTATTTCGACTGCAATTGCCGATTTACTGCGCACTGGGCAGGCGGGTCTGACGCTCGCCCTGGCCGAGGAGGTCAAAGCCCGCATCGCGGACGAGCGTCAGAATCAACAAAACTGGCGAGCTTTGGATGCTGGGTTTGCCGTACTCTGTCAGCCGCAGTTGTCGATGATCGGTCCCATCCAAGACGGCTCGATGCGCGGCACCACTTGATCCGGCCCGAGGACCGTCGACTCCGCCCGCGGCGTCTCGACCGCGGCAGGCGACGCAGGCACCGCGTCCGCCGACGGCGCGGCAGTTAGCCAGTCGAGTACCCAGGTCACGAGATCGAAGGACGGCAGCTGGAAGGTCGGCGTCGCCTCGGCGGCGTGGGCCGCGGGCGTCAGCGGGATGAGGCAGAGGGCCACGATCAGGCCCAGGAACAAGATGCGCATGGTTGCGTCTCCTCGGCAGGCGTGGGCGCGAGCGACATTGCCCGCGTCGGCCCTGCCGACGGCTACGCTACTGCATGGTTCGATGACGCACCGTCGTGCAGCCGGGGCTGTCGCGCATCAAAACGATGACCCGCAGTCATCGAAGCCGCGCACGGCGCGGCGCGAACCGTGGCGCGCCGTCACAAAAGCCAGGCGCGCAGGCGGAAGTTCTGTGATTTTCGCCAAGGTTGCCGTGCGTATCGCGCGCAAATCCTGGCGATTTCCCAAGGCTCGAGCGCGCATCGAAGCGGCGCACGCGCAGGTTCGAACGACGAGATCAGGTCAGTGCGCCGCGTCGTCCCGCGCGAACTCGAGCGTGCCGGGTGGCCGACGTTTCAGCCTGCCGGACGCAGACCCGCGCGCGCGGACCGCG
>JBCCOR010000027.1:0-16022 GCA_039025295.1 Acidobacteriota bacterium | reverse complement strand
TGGCGGGCGGCGTCACCGGCGGCCTCGAGCGCGCGCTCGGCTGGCTGCCGTCGGCGACGCGCGTCCTGGTGATCAAGGACGTCCGCATCTTCTGGCGCGATCCGGCGCAGTGGTCGCAGTTCGTGCTTTTCTTCGGCATTCTCGCGGTGTACCTGGCCAATCTCGGTGGTCTCGACGCCGCCCAGCGTCCGAGCTGGCGACGCTGGATCGCCTTGCTCAACGCCGGCGCGTCGATGCTGATCCTGGCGACGCTGACGACGCGCTTCACCTATCCGTTGATCAGCCTCGAGGGACGGCGCATCTGGCTGCTCGGCCTGGCGCCGCTGCGCCGGCGGCAGCTGGTTGGGCAGAAATTCGCGCTCAGCGTCGCGATCACGGCGCTCTTCGCCCTCGGCCTGACGGCGATGGCGGGCTGGCGGCTGTCGCTCGATCCGATCGCCTTCGCCGTCACCGCGCTGGGCGTCGCCGCCGCGACGATCGCCCTCTCGGCCCTCGCGGTCGGCCTGGGCGGCTTGTACCCGAACTTCGAGGAGGCGCATCCGGCGCGCATCGTCTCGGGCCTGGGCGGCACGCTCAACTTCCTGCTCAGCGTGGCGTTCGTCGTCGTGGTCGGCGTGGCGCAGGGCGTCGCGCTGCACGCCGACGCGCTGGCCGCGCGCTTCGCCCTGGCCTCGGCCGGCTGGGTCTACGCCGGCGCGGCCGCGTGGCTGCTGGTCTGGACGCTCCTCGCCACCGCGCTGCCGCTGCGCTGGGGCGCGCGCAGCCTCGAACGCACCGAGTTCTGAAGGGTTGACCCCTTGCGGCGTCGCGGCTGCGCCGCTATAGTCATCGGCCTTGCGGTTGAGGCGTTCGTCTCGCCGCATCGGTGGGGCAGTAGCTCAGCTGGGAGAGCACCACGTTCGCATCGTGGGGGTCGAGGGTTCGAATCCCTTCTGCTCCACCAATCTCCCCCTCCTTCCGTATTCCTTCGCCCGCATCGCCGCCCGCCGCGCCTGCCCTGACCGGCTGCGCCGCCCGATCGCGTCTGCGAGGTCTCTCGATGTCTGTGCCGCCCGCCCAACCCACCGTGCCGCCCGCGGCGAGCACGCTCCACGATCCGCATCAGCTGAATCTGGCCTTCGGCGGCCAGCTGCCGTCGCTCGACATCACCTACGAAACCTGGGGCGCGCTCGACGACGACCGTGCCAACGCCGTGCTGGTGTGCCCGGCGTTTTCCGCCCATTCCCACGCCCAGAGCTGCGCGGCCGATCCGACGCCGGGCTGGTGGGAGGGCATGATCGGACCCGGCCGGGCGATCGACACCGATCGCTTCTTCGTCCTCTGCCCGGCGCTCTTGGGCGGCGCCTACGGCACCACCGGGCCGACGTCGACCGATCCGCGCACGGGCGCGCCCTACCGCGGCCGCTTTCCGGTGGTGGCGATCCGCGACATCGTCGATGTCCACGTGCGCCTGCTCGACCATCTCGGCATCGCGCGGCTGCACGCCGTGATCGGCGGCTCGCTCGGGGCGATGCAGGCGATCGAGCTGGCCGTGCGCCATCCGACGCGCGTCGTGCACACGTCGGCCGCCTCGGGCACCGACGTGACCCGGCCCTACACCCAGGCTGTGCGCCACATCGGACGCCAGGCGATCATGCTCGATCCGGCCTGGCAGAACGGCGACTACGAAGGGCTCGGGCCGGTCGACGGCCTGCGCCTGGCGCGCCAGCTGGGCATGTTGTACTACCGCTCGCGCGACGAGTTCAACGAGCGCTTCGGCAGCGATCCGATCCGTCCGCCCGCGCTCGACGTGCGCACCTTCGACGTTCAGTCGTATCTCGGCCACCACGGCGACAAGGCTGTCGGCCGCTTCGACGCCAACGCCTATCTGCTGCTGTCGCACGCGATGGACCTGCACAACTGCTGGCGCGACGCCGAGTCGCCCGTGGACGCGCTCGACGCCGTGCCGGGCGATGCGCGCTTCCAGATCATCGGCTGTCGCGAAGACTGGCTGATCCCGATCGACGAGCAGCGCGGTCTGCACGCCTATCTGCTCGAAGCGGGCAAGTTCACCCGCTTCCACGAAATTTCGAGCCCGGTCGGCCACGACGCCTTTCTCGCGGAGATCGACGTCATGACCGACCTGATCGGGTCGTTCTTGCGCGCGGACGCGCGTTCCAGCTAGTCCCAGCTCACCCGCAGGGCGCGCTCGTGCTCGTAGTCGATCCCGCCCTGGGGATCGGCCGCGCCGAGGGTGATGCCGTCGGCGCATAGATTGGGCCGATTCCGATCGCGCCGCGTCGGCAGGCGCCAGATCACGCGCTCGAGTTCGTCGAAGCGCGCGCGGATCGAACCGTTGTCGAGCAGCACCGTGGCGAGCGCGTCGGTCGCCGCCGTGACGGCCGGGGCGGCTGACCCTGCGCTGCGGGTCGCCTCGTCCGACAGGCCGCTCAGCGGCGGTACGTCGGGCACCCGTGCGACCGGTTCCCGCAGACCTGCGGCGAGCATCCGCCGGTAGCCGCCGTCCATCATGCACAGGCCGATCGCCTCGCACACGCCGGCCATCGGGCCGGCTGTGGCGCGCAGATCGGGCGCGCTGCCCGCGCCGCTGCGCCACGGCAGCGCGGCATGGCTCTGGGATGCGAATGCCGCGCTGAGCGTCGCCAGCGGTCCGTTCGGACTGCCGACCTCGGACAGCAGCATGCGCCCGTCGTCGACCGCGCGCTGGCTGGTGCGCAGCACCACGTAGAGCTCGCACACGGCGCGCCGCGTCAGCGGCAGGCCGAGTCCGCCGGCCGCCGCCGGCTTCACCAAGCGTTCCCACAGAGATTCGAGATCGCGCACGTACAGCCACTCGGGTGCGTCGACCGCGCTGCAGCGCGCGTACAGGTCACTTCGCGTGGCTTCGTCGATCGCACAGCGACCGAGAATGCGCCAATAGGCACTGGACATCAGAGGTCTCCCCGGGCGGCGGATAAAACGCTTGGGCGACATGCCCGCGCGGCCGCGACACGGCGGGTCGACCCCAAATCCCCCCGCCCGGTCAAACGCGCCGCTGCGGTGTATGCCGCCCGCCGCATCCTCTCGCGCCCGGGCCATGGCAGGAAAATCCTGGTTCGACATCGCATGGACGGAGGTGGCGCGTTCCAGACTGCGCAGCGGCTTCTCAGCATCCGTCCACCGTCTGCGGAATCGGCTGCCAGCGCGACGCGGGATGTTCCTGCAGCAGCGTCGATCGGCGCGCGTTGACGTCGCGACGCAGCTGGGCGATCGCGGTGCAGCGGTCGGGACGATCCGATCGCGCGTAGGCGCGCGCCAGCGAGCCGAGCAGGCTGACGTCGACGCGGCGCTCGCTCGCCCGCTCGAGCTGGGCCAGGGCGCCGTCGACGTTGCCGCCGAGCAGCTGCAGCTCGGCTTCGAGTTGGTCGGTGGCGACGGCGAGGACGCGGCTGGGCTGGTGGATGGCGATGCTCGCGAGCTTGCCCAGGATCTTCCTCAGTCCGTGGGCGTCGCCGCGCTGAGCGCAGATCAGCCCGGCGTGGCGCAGCACGCGGATGTGGAACGCCTGCGGATCTTCGAGGGTGAAGATGTTGCTGCCGAGCATCTCCGCGACGTCCTCGTCACGGCCGAGCCGGTGGGCGAGCTCGAGGCGCCAGTCGATGCGCAGCCAGTTGCTTGCGTCGAGATGAACCTCCTGCACGGTCGGCGTGGCCTGCACGAGGCGCTCCCACGCCAGGGTGAGACGGGTCTCGGGGCGCGGTTCGCGCTGGGTGTCGAGCAGCGCGAGCTGCACATCGAGCAGCATGCCGGTCACCCGCAGGTCATTCTCCTCGCTACCCTTGAGGATCATGATGGCAGCGCGCGCGCGGGCCCAATCCCCGCGCTCGAGCGCCACCAGTGCCTGAATCCATGCCCGGTCGTCGCTGTTCTCCAGATGGCTGATCGCGTGCTGGGCTTTGGCGGTTTGATTGGCCAGCACCAGCACGCCGGCGTACGCGATCACGTCGCGCGGTTCAGGATCGGCCACATAGCGTAAGCCGTCGAGGGCGGCACGCCCGGCCGCGTCGAGCGCGCCGATGCGCACCTGTAGCATCGGTCGCCGCCGCCGGGCCTCTTCGCCGAGTGCGTCGCTGCGTCCGATGGCCGGTTCATAGATGGCGAGGGCCGTTTCGTAGTCGCGCGCCAGCGCAGCGCGCTGGGCTTCGACGCGGCTGCGCAGCGGATCGTCAACGTCGAGCGCAGCTGCCTCATCGACCGCACGATCGATCTTCCGCCTGGCTTCGTCGTAGTTGCCCCAGGCGGTGTAGATCAGGCTGCGCGCGTGCGCGATCCGCACCAGATCACGCACGCGGAGCCTGCGCTCGTCGACGCGCAGCCGATCGAGGGCCTGGTCGAACTCGCGGTCGTTGGCGAGCTCATGCGCTTCGTCGATCTGGTCGCTGATCGCACGATCGTCGCGCTTGCGCTCCCAATACGCGACGGCGTAGTAGAGGAGAAGTACGAGCGTGACGACCGCGGCCAGCCGGACCAGCTGGCGCGCGGCGCGGACGATCGCCGCGCGCCAGCGCCGCAGCCGCCAGGCGTCGCGCCGCCAGTGGCCCGAGAGCAGGCCGGGCGCGGCCGGTCGGCTCTCGAGCAGCACGCCGTAGAGGGCGCGCTGAAACGCGCCGGCGGTGGCGAAGCGCAGGCCGGGATCGGTCGCCAAGGCCTGCTCGATCACGCGGGTGAACGACGGCCCGAGATCCGGCCGGTAGTCGGCGAGCAGATGACGGCGGCCGGCGCGATGCGCCTCGCGCAGCTCGGCGAGCGTGCGACCGTGCACCGGAAAGCGTCCGGTGGCGAGGTAGAAGAGCAGCACGCCGACGCTGTAGAGATCACTCGCGGCGTCGGCCGTGCCGCCTTCGAGCAGCTCAGGTGCCATGTAGAGCGGCGTGCCATAGAGCACGTTGGCCGGCGACGACGGGCGCCGCGGCCGCCGGCGATCGAGGCCGATGCCAAAGTCCATCAGCACGATCCGTCCGCCCTCCTCACGCATCACGTTCTCGGCCTTGATGTCGCGATGCAGGATACCCGTGCCGTGCACGGTGGCCAGGGCGCCGAGCAGATCGAGCCCGATCGAGATGGTTTCCTGCGCACTGCGCGGACCGCTGGTGCGGATCAGGTCGTCGAGCGTGCGCCCGCGCACGTACTCCGTCCAGATGCCGACCCGGTCGCTGCGCCGATCGGCGCCGTAGACCGTGACGACGTTCGGGTGCCGGATCCGCGCCAGCAGGCGCGCTTCCTGCACCACGGCCTGGTCGCGGGCTTCGGCGTTCCAGTGAAAGGCGTGCGGCCGCAGCAGCTTGAGCGCGACGGTACGGTCGAGATGGGGATCGCGGGCGCGGAACACCTCGCCGAACGCGCCGGCGCCGATCTGGCCCTGGACCTCGAGATGTCCCCAGCGCTCGGGTGGCGTCAGGGTCTCGTCGTCTTCTTCTTCGATCAGCAGGCGATGGGCCTCGGCCATCACCTCGATCATGCGCAGCGCGTCGACCAGGCCGGTGCCGGTGTTGCCGAGCGCGTCCCAGGTGACGGCGTCGCCGTCGGCGATGGCACCGATCGCCGCGGCCAGCTGGCGGTCGTTGGACGGTGGCCATCCCGCGGGTTCGGTCGACGCGGCGTCGTGGGTCGCGTCAGCGCACATGATCCGAGCCGTCGTTTGCGTGGACGTGCGCGACCATGGCCTCGGCCAGGCGCCTGAGCGCGCGCTTGACCGCCATGCGGGCGGCGTCGGCGCTGGGCTTGTCGAGGGTCGCGGCGATATCGCGATAGCTCAGCCCGAGTTCGACGCGGGCGATCACGGCTTCGCGATCGTGCGGCCGCAGCTGCTCGAGCGCGTGCTCGTAGCGCTTCAGGGCGTCTCGTCCGACGGCCTCCTCGAGCGGCGTCGGCCGCACGTCGGGCGGCGCTTTCGACACGCCCGTGCGATCGCCCTGTCGCCGCATGCGCCGCTGCTCGTCGTGGATGCGGTTGCGCACCGCCCGGCGCAGATAGGCCAGGAGGCCCTGGCGGTGGGCGGGCTCGAAGTCGCCGACGTGGCGCAGCGAGCGGATCAGCGTCTCCTGGACGATGTCCTCGGTGTCGAGCAGGTCGCGCGCGCCGCGCGGCAGGCGGCCGCGCGCCCAGCGCACGAGCGGCTGGCGGTAGCGATCGAGCAGGCGATCGAGGGCGCTGGGATCGCCCGCCTGGGCGCGGCGGAGCAGCACCAGTGACGTGGTGCTGAGGTCGTCGTCGCGGTCGGATGGCAGGCCGCCCGGTGCGATGGAGACGTCGGCGTGTTCGGTCGAATGCGGCCGGCGCGAAGAAAAAGTGGTGTGCATGTGTTCGGTTGTCCTCGTGAGCGCGTTGGTCCAGGTTGAGGGGGCGAACAATCGATCGTCGCCCGCATCGCAGATGTTCATCACGGAGGGGATCTCAATGCATCGAGACACACAGCACACGCCGCGTGAGCGATTGATCGAGCACCTGCCGCGGGTCCGGCACATTGCGCATCGCGCAGGCCGGCGTCGCGGGCTGGCATCGGACGAAGTGGAAGATTTCACGTCGCGGGTGGTGCTTCATCTGATGCAGGACGACTGTGCCGCCCTTGCTCGGTTTCGCTATGAAAGTCAATGGCAGACGTACCTTACATCGATCATTGAGCGATGCTTGATCAATCATCAACGACAACATTTAGGCCGTTGGCGACCGTCGCGTGCTGCGCAGCGCCTTGGACCCACCGCGATTGAACTCGAGCGTTTGACGCACCGCGACGGCCTGACCGTCGACGAAGCCATCGCCAGCCTGACGCAGCGCGCGCCGCGCGCGTCCGACGACGTCATCGACGCCGACGCGCTGCGCGCCGTTGCCGCGCAGCTGCCGGTGCGCGCGCCGCGTCGCCGGTTCGTCAGCGATGCGGCTTTGCTCAACCTCCCATCGCACGATGGAGCGTCAAACGTCGACAAAAGCGGCCACGCGCGTTTCCGCCTGCGCGCCGCGAAGCGCCTGCGCACGGCCCTGATCGTCGCGCTGCGCGCGCTGCCCGACGAAGATCTGCATCTGCTGCACGCGCGCTTCGTCGACGGACAGACGGTGACCGAGATCGCTCGACGTCTCGGACGACCGCGGCGTCCACTTTTCCATCGCTTTCAGCGGCTTTACCGCCAGCTGCAGCAGCGCATGCGCGCCGAGGGCGTCGAGCGCGGCGATCTCGACGGCGTGCTCGGCGCCAACGGCACCGAGCTGGTGCTCGCCGACGTGCTGCGCGACGCGATGCGCATGGCCGCCCGGACCAACGACGCGGCGCCGCCGGCCTGACGTGGGCGCGCTACAGTGAGCCGGCGCTGGCGGCGCGGGGCTGCTGGCCGATCGATATCTTTGTCGTGAGGAGGATTGCCATGTCGGGCCCAAAGTCTAGCCAACCGCGTCTGTTCGAGAACCCCAAGCTTGCCCTGGTGCTCGAGCGCACCGGGGATCTGCTCGCGCCGCTCGACGGCACGCCGTGGACCGCACCGCCGCTGCAGAAGTCGTTTCGGGACACTGCCTTTCAGCTCTTCGACCAGCCGTTCACCGCCCAGGCCGGCGTCGACGTGCGGGCGATGCTGTCGCCCGACGATGCGGCGCTGCTGGATTCCTACGGTACGGGTGAACCGCTCGACGTGATCCTCGGCCCGGCCGACGGCGGCGTGCTGACCGCGCTCGCGGTCGATCTCACGCTCGGGCTCGACGGCGACGTGGCGGTGAACCCGCCGTCGCTCGGGCCGATGCGGATCTCGGCGCATCTCGGCGCAGCGACCGCGGCGCGCTATCGGCAGCTGCGCCGCGTCGCACCGGGCAGCGGCGTTGCGCGGCTCGACGCGGTCGTCGCCTTGATCAAGGGCAGCCGTCTGCCGTCGCACGTCGATCTGCTCAAGGACCCGGCGCGCGGCGTGATCCACCGGCTCGAGGGCATGCTGACGCTGGACTTCGGCCTCGAGGTCAGCGCGGCCCGGACGATCCACCGTGAGCTGACGAGCGCGCTGTTGCCCGATGACGCACCGACGGCCCTCGAGCTCGACGTCAGCGCGGCGGTGTCGGCGGCGCTCGGCTTCGGCATGAGCGAGTCGATGGTGCTGACCGTCGGCCGGCCGATGGCGGCGGCGCGGGCGAAGGACGACTGGATCCGCGTGCGCCTGGCGCGTGCGCGCAAGCGTCAGCTCAGCTTCGGTGCGTCGTTCCGGCTGTCGCTCGCCAACAACTGGGGCACGGCGCTCGCCGACTTGCTCGAGCAGACCATCGACGCGTCGCCGATCCCGCAGCTCATGCAGACCGCGCGGGCCGTCCTGGCCGATCCCGCCGCCGGCAACTGGGACGCGATCCGCGATCGCCTCGCCGGCCGGCTGGGCGACGTCGTCGAGGATCTCTTCGAGGACACCGGCTGGCGCGCATGGGCCGAGAACGATCCGCGCGTCCAGGAGCTGATCGGCGTCAGTCGCTGGCTGGTCGACGAATACGACGGCCTCGACGGTCGCCTGCGCAGCCTGCTCGATCGCCAGCTCGGCAAGGCCGGCCTCGAGTCCGGCGGCGACGTGCGCAAGTGGCTCGAAGCGCTGGCCGAGTGGGCTGACGGCGACATCACGCTCGACGGGCTGCTCGCCGAGATCAGCGATGACGACGATCGGGAGAAGGCGGCGCGGGTGCGCAACGCGATCGAGACGCTCAGCGGCCAGACGATCGAATCGCTCTTGCTCGACGACGACAGCGCGCTCGTCGATGCGGCGCGCGCAGCGGGCCAGCAGGCGAAGCGCGCGCTGAACCTGCTCGGCAAGATCGACAGCGACGATCTCCTCGAGCGTATCCAAACGTTTGCCAAGAAGACGGGCATCGAATCGGTGATCGGCACGCTGCGCAATCTGCAGTCGGTCGAGGATCTCGGCGCGATCGTCAACGCGCGCCTGCAGCGACTCGCCGAGCGCATCGTCGGCAAGGCCTGGGACGTGCTGAAGACCCAAAAAACCGCGCTCGACGCGCTCCAGCGCTGGGCGACAGCGGCGCAGGAAGCGCTTCAGAAAGCGGAACAACTCGCCGAAGATCTCAAGAAGGGCGTGCGCGCGATCGATCTCCGCTACGGCCTCGACGTCGGCTTCGAGATCGACCGCGTGTCGCAGGAGACGGCGCTGATCGACGTCGAGCTCGATCCGTCCAACCACCGGAAGCTGCGCAGGCGGCTCGCCAAGGCGCTGAAGAAGGGCTCTGTGCGCGAGCTGCTCGCCGTGCTTGCCGAGGCAGGCGGCCTGCCTGAGGATGGTTCCAGAGAGCACGAAGACAAACCGATCCCCTTCCGTTTGCGCGCCTGTGCTTTCAGCAGTCGACGCGTGCGCACGCGCAGCAGCCGTCTGGTGTTCTCGCTCGCCGGCCTGGGCTTGCCGAGCATTCAGGACAGCCGCGAAGGCGTCAGCCGCCGGATCGAGACTGCCGAGCTCCAGATCACGCCGA
Source organism: Acidobacteriota bacterium (assembly GCA_039025295.1). Lineage (GTDB taxonomy): Bacteria > Acidobacteriota > Thermoanaerobaculia > Multivoradales > J023 > JBCCOR01. Next base: position 6,551 of record JBCCOR010000027.1, on the reverse strand, counting down.
CCGTCGCCGGCGATCAAGGCCGCGTGACCTACACGCGCACCGCCCAGCACCGCGCGGGCTACGTCCGCAGCGACAGCACGAACAAGCTCGCGATGGAGGCCGGTCTGTGGCTCGATCGTGACGCGCGCGGCGACGGCCTCGATCTCAGGATGCCCTACGCCGAGGTCACGCGCGATGTGCTGCGCTTGACGCTGTCGGCCGACGATCGCCACGCCGATGCCAACGAGCTGGAGGCTTTCGATTTTTGGCTGCGCGATCTCGGCTTCCGCGAGACGGGCAACAACGTTGTCGCGTCGAACGTTCCGGCCAACAGTCCGGTGCGGTTCGCGTACACGGTGCAGCTGCCGGGCGCGGCGCTCGGCGTCGTGCTCGCAGGCCTGCGCAACACCGCCGCCGATCAGGCCGTCTGGCGTCGCGCGGTGCGCAATGCCGCCTATCGCTGGTTCGACGAACGTGCGATTCAAGAGCCGCGCATGGGAGGCTACGGCTTGAGCGCGGGCCGGCTGGCCGAAAAAGTCGTCAAAACCGACTTCTTCGCCCGCCAGGGAACGTCGCCGGCCGGCTTCAGCGCTGCGCTCGCCGGTTTGGACGGCAGCGATCTGCGCATCGACGACGGCGGTCTGACCACCATTCGGCAAGACGATCTCCGGACGGATCGGGAGCCGCGTCGGCCCCTTGCCCTGCTCCTGCAGCAGGTGCTGCGCTGCCGCTTTCGCGACTTTCGTGTTGCGCGTATGCGTCCGCTGCAGCGCGCATGGTTCGCCAGTGCGGTGCCGGACGCCGGCGAAGCGGATGCGGCCGCGCCGTCGCCGGCGACAGAAAGGTCGCTGCGGGCGCTTGCGGAGGCCTTCGTCAACGCCTGGGGGCAGTTTTCGGTCCGATCGAACGAGCAGTGGCCCAACGCGATGTTCCACCACTGGCTGCTGCTCGCCCTGCTCGACGGCATCGCGCCCGACCTGCTGCAGCAGGCGACCGGCGTTGCGTCGCTGCGCTGGCAGGCGCCCGACGCGACGGGCGTGCACACGTGGTCGACGCCGCGCATCTGGCGGCTCGGCGATCAGGGGATTCCGGCCAGCGGTGCGATTGATGTGCGCTTCCCATTCCGGGGCTAGCGCATGGCTGACATCGCCAGCGCGCGCGGCCGGGGCGTAGGCGGAAACGACCGTGCTCGCTTCGTCGCTGTCCACGCTGACGGTACTCGACGTCCTCTGGATCAGCGGACTCGTGGCGCTCGCCGCCGCGCTCGGTCCGCTGGTGCTGGCGCGCGTGCCGTCGTCGGCCGGGCGCCAGCGCTGGCTCGCGGCGTCGTTCGCGCTGGCGGCCGGCTGCATGCTTGCCGCCAGCCATCTGCTCGCCGTGCGCGGCCTGGACGACACGCCGATCGCCATCCTGCTCGGCGCCGGCCTGGGTTTGTTCTACACCTACGCGTCGAAGCGCTTCACCGGCCTCGACGCGCTCGAGGCCGAGGCCGATGAGCAGCTCGCCGCCGACAGCGCGCCGACCGGCGGCGCGGCGCGCGCTGAGCGTGCGGCCGACGGCGACGATCGCGTGCTCGGCTATCGACTGATCCTGCAGAGCGTGCTGCACGCCGCGCCCGAGGGCGTGGCGATCGGCGTCGCGCTGCTGCTCGAGCCGCGCCTCGGCGTGCTGCTGGCGATCGCCTTCGCGCTGCACAACGCCGGCGAGGGACTCGGCCTGGCGCTCTATCTGCGCCGCTGGGGCCTGTCGTCGGCGCAGTCGGCGTGCCTGGCGGCGGCGGTCAATCTCAGCCAGGTGTTGTTTGCTGTGGCAGCATTCGCGATCGCGTCCTCGCCGGGTGCGTCGGCGCCTGCGATCGCCGGCTTCGCGTCGGGCGCGCTGCTGTTTCTGAGCGTCACCGAGCTGCTGCCCGCAGCCTACGACACCGCCGACAAGACCTTCGTCGCGGTGCTGGTGAGCGTCGTTGCGGGCGTCGTCGTCTGGCTCGAGAGCGTGATCGTCTGACGCCGGGGAGCGACGCCATGGACCTTCAGCAAACGCCGTATCTCGCCGCGCTCTTGGTGTTCGCCGCCGGTCTCGCGACCGCGCTGGCGACCGGCCTCGGCGCCCTGCCGTTTTATTTCATCCGCGAGCCGTCCGATCGGTTGACCGCGCGCATGCATGCGATCGCGGGCGGCCTGATGCTCGGCGCGAGCTTCGGCCTGCTGATGGAGGGGCGCGTCCACGGCGGTTGGCAGACGCTCGTCGGCGCGGCGATCGGCCTGATCGCGATCCAGCTGGGTGAGCACTTCCTGCACGATCACGAGATCAACTTCGGCGACGTCGATCCGGCGTCGGCCAAGCAGATGGTGATGATCCTGGCGATCATGACCCTGCACTCGTTTTCCGAGGGCGTCGCGGTCGGCGTGTCGTTCGGCGGCGGACGCGATCTCGCGACGCTGATCACCGTCGCGATCGCCGTCCACAACATCCCCGAGGGCCTGGCGATTTCGGCGGTGCTGCGCGCCAAGGGCACGTCGATTCCGGCGTGTGCCGCCTGGAGCATCTTCTCGTCGCTGCCGCAGCCGCTGATGGCGGTGCCGGCCTTCGTCTTCGTCGAGCTCTTCCGTCCGTTCTTGCCCTACGGCCTGGGCTTTGCCGCCGGCGCCATGGTCTACATGGTCTTTCTCGAGCTGCTGCCCGAGGCCTACGCGCTGGCCGACGACGCCACCGACGTCGGCCTGTGGCTGAGCGGTACGCTCGGCGCGATGGTGATTTTCCAGCTCCTGCTCTAGGTGCTCAGGCCAGCGCGAGCGCGCGATCGAGATCGGCGAGCAGCTCGTCCGGGTCCTCGAGGCCGACCGACACGCGGATCAGCCCGTCGGTGATGCCGAGCGCGTGGCGCGCCTCAGCCGACATGAGCGCGTGCGACGAGCGCGCCGGCGACACGATCAGGCTCTCGACGCCGCCCAGGCTCGGCGCGTGGACGAAGAGCTGCGTGCCGCCGAGGACGCGATCGGTGGCCTCGAGATCGGCGTCGGCGAGTTCGAACGCGAGCATGCCGCCGAAGCCGTCGAGCAGGCGCGCGGCGCGCTCGTGATGCGGATGCGACGCGAGACCCGGATGGTGGACGCGCGCGACCTTCGGATGCGCCTCGAGGAACGCGGCGACGCGCAGCGCGGTTTCGTTGGCGCGGCGCACGCGCACGCCGAGCGTCTTGAGGCCGCGCTGCAGCAGGAAGCAGGCGTGCGGATCGAGGGTGCCGCCGAGGAGCTTGAGCGTTTCGTGGATCGGGCCGAGGTGGTCGCGGCTGCCCATGACCGCGCCGGCGACGAGATCGGAGTGGCCGTTCAAATATTTGGTCGCGCTTTCGACGACGAGATCGAAGCCGTGCTCGATCGGGCGCGCGTTGACCGGCGAGGCGAAGGTGTTGTCGACGATCGTGATGAGGCTGTGCTTCCGGGCAAAGTCGACGAGGGCGCCGAGCGGCGCGACCTCGAGCAGCGGATTCGAGAGCGTCTCGACGTAGACGACGCGCGTCTCGGGTCGCAGCGCGGCTTCCCAGGTGTCGGGTCGTTCGAGATCGATGCCGCTGTGGCTCAGGCCGAAGGCGGCGTAGCGGCGGGTGAGGAGTCCGTGGGTGCCGCCGTAGAGCGCGCCGCCGTGGAGCAGATGCCCACCCGGCGCGCGCCCGTTCTCGCCACAGGTGAAGGTCAGCATCGCGGCCGAGATCGCGGCCATGCCGCTGGCGGCCACCACCGCGTCCTCGGCGCCGGCGAGCGCGGCCAGCTTGCCGGCCAGCACGTAGTGGTTGGGCAGGTTGTTGTAGCGGATGTAGCCGAGATCGTCGTAGCCGTGCGGCTCGATCTCGAAGACGGTGCACTGGTAGATCGGCGTGATGACCGCGCCCTGGCGCGCGGGCACGTCCTCGCCGGCGTGGATCAGCTGGGTGTCGATGGCTTTCGGCGTGTGTGCGTCGCTCATGCGCGAAAGCGTACCGCGTGCAGGGTGCTGCGCGCCCTTGGGGATCGGGATCGGCGTTTCGCTTGCTTCAGCGCAGCAGCGCCGCCACCGAGGGCGCATCGAATACCCGTTCTGCGAGCCGATCGAGCGCGTCGGGATCGTCGATCGCGTCGAGGCGGGCGCGGTCGTCGTCGGACAGGGGCCCGAAGCGCCGCTCGATCAGGCGACGCACGATGCGCTGCTGACCCTCTTCGACGCCGATCTGCCGTCCCTCCTGGACGCCGATCTGCCGTCCCTCCTGAACGCCGATCTGCCGTCCCTCCTGGACGCCGATCTGCCGTCCCTCCTCGATGACTTGCTGGTAGGTGCGCGGAATCATGTCTTGGATCTCCTCAGGCTGTTCCTGAATCATCTCAGCGTAACGCTCGGCGTCGGCGCCCTGCAACGGTAGATAGAGGCTGACGGTTTGGGTGAGTAGGTAGCGCTGCTGGCGGGTGAGCCGATTGCCCGCGGCGGCGATGCGCTGCAGGATGGCGAGCTTCTGGCGCGCGCGATCGCCTCCGCCGGCGCGCATCAGCGCCGCAAGGCCCCAGGCCAGCGGCTCGTCGCGGGCGAGATGGGCGGACGGATCGCAGCGCTCGAGACAGAGCGCGATGTAGAAGCACAGAGCGTGCAGGAAGGGACCGGCGTGTTGCGCGACGCCGCGGACGGCACGCGCCGCTGGGCCGCCTCGCAGGAAGACGACGAGCGGCAGGATGGGACGATCGTGCTGGCTGCAGAGCTGATGTCCGTAGCGCGCCATGCGCGCATCCATCTCGCGCCGGAAGCGGGCTTCGATCTCGATGTGCACCAGGATCCGCGGCGCGTCGGACGCATCGCCGCTGGCGCTCGGCGCGGGCGGATCGCGCAGCGGGACGCGGACGAGCAGATCGACCTCGCCGGTGCGCGGCGCGCCAAGGCCGGCGGCGAGCGCGGTTTTCTGGTCGCGCGCCCGGGCGAAGTCGAGCGCCTCCGCGGTCGACGGCGCAGCCAGCTGCACCAGGTCGGCGAAGAAGGTGGTGAAGAGGTCCTTGAAGAATGCATCGTGGGGCTGATGCCCCGCAGACGGCGGCGACGAGGACGGGCCGTCGTCGCGCGACGCGTGGTCGGTCATGGCGAATCTCCGTGTCGTGAGCGGCGTGGAAAACCGCGCCCGCACCGGGGGCCCGATTTCCTTTGCCGTACGTACACGCAAAACCGCGCTTTTTGTGACGCAGCGCGCGCAAAAAAATTGGCGAATGTCGCCTCAGCCCGCCGCCTCCGCCTCCAGCCCGAACGCAGGATCCGTATAGATCCGCTCGATCTCGTCGCTGAAGCGCGTTTCGATCGCCTTGCGCCGCAGCTTCAAGGTCGGCGTCAGCGCCTCGTCCTCGCGGCTGAAGTCGCGCGGCAGGATCGCGAAGCGGCGCACGCGCTCGACCCGCGACAGCTGGCGATTGCCGGCCTGCACCGCTTCGAGGATCGCGGTACGCACCTCGGCGTCCTCCGACGCGCGCGCCACCAGGGCCTGGAGCGGCTCGGGACGCGACGCCGGATCGCGGCCGAGGGTCGCAAGCATCGCCTCGGCCTCGGCCGCGTCGATCCAGCACTGCGCCATCGCGTGGTCGAGCACGACCGTCGCGCTCGGCGTGATCAGCGCGCTGATGTACGGACGCCGATCGCCGTGCGGATGCACCTGCCCGATCCACGGACTCTGCGCCGCGATCGCGCGCGCGATGTTCGCCGGCGCGACGTTCTTGCCGCCCGCCGTGATGATCAGGTGCTTCTTACGGTCGGTGATGCGCAAGAAGCCCGTGTCGTCGATCGTGCCGATGTCGCCGGTGTGGAGCCAGCCGTCTTGCAGCACCTCGGCGGTGGCGTCGTCGTTGCGGAAGTAGCCGGCGAAGATCGTCGCGCCGCGCAGAAGCACCTCGCCGTCCTCGGCCAGGCGGTGCTCGAGGCCGGTCATCGGGCGGCCGACGCTGCCGAGCTGGGCCGTGCCCGGCCGGTTGATGTGGCTCAGACCGGTCGACTCGGTCAGGCCGTAGCCCTCGTAGAGCGGCAGGCCCGCCGCCCAGAAGAAGCGCAGGACGTCGGGCGGAATCGGCGCGGCGCCGGTCAGGAGCATCGTGATCTGGCCGCCGAACGCCTGCTGCACCTTGCGGAACACCAGGCGCTCGGCCAAGGGCCACTGCAGGCGCACGGCGAGCGACGGCGCGCGGCCGGCGAGCTGGGCCTCGGCGCGACGGTTGCCGACGCCCTCGGCCCACGCCGCCAGGGCGCGCACCGGCGCCGGCTTGGCCGCGATGCCGGCGCGGATCGTCGCATACGCCTTCTCGAACAGACGCGGCACCGACGAGAACTTGGTCGGACGCACCTCCTGCAGCTCCTGCAGCACGCCGCCCATCGTCGTCGCGTAGGCCGCCGGCATGCCGGCGTCGGTGCGGGCGTAGAAGAGCAGCACCCGCTCGATAACGTGCGCCATCGGCAGGAAGCACAGCATGCGGTCGTTCTGGTAATGCTGGACGTCGAGGATCTGCTGATGCGTGCTCGAGAGGATCTGGCGCTGCTGCAGCATCGCGCCCTTCGGCGGACCCGTGGTGCCCGAGGTG
>JBCCOR010000026.1:0-16126 GCA_039025295.1 Acidobacteriota bacterium | reverse complement strand
GCGGCCCGAAGCCCGGTCAGCCTTCGTTTTCGGAGAATTCGCTTTCGGCGATCGTCTTCGGAGAAAGCGCGCGGCTAGAGCAAGCGCCGCAGCTGGCGAATGCCGAGGCCGGTCTTTTCGCGCAGCAGCGTTCGCAGCGTGACCCCGTCGCTGTAGCCGACCGCTTCGGCGATCCGCTCGACGCTGTCGTCGGTGGTTTCGAGCAGAAAGAGCGCGTGCTCGACCCGCAGGCGCCGCACGAAGTCGATCGGCGTTTGCCCCGCCAGCTTGCGCAAGCGCCGCTCCAGGGTGCGTTCGCTGGCTCCGGCCGCCTTGGCCGCGCCCGCCATGGTGAAATCGCACAGATGGGCGCGTGCCCAGTGTTCGAATCGCTCGACGATGGGATCGGTGTGGGCGAGATGATCCGCGATCGCGTAGGTCGCCTGCGAAGGGCGACCGTCGACGAGCAGATGCCGCGAGGTGGTACGCGCCAAGGCCGGGCTGTGCTCGCGAACGAACCACAGTGCGAGATCGACGTGTGCCAGGGCTGCCCCGGCCGTGACGCGTCCCTCGGTATCGACGACCATCTGCGTCTCGTCCAGCTCGACCGCAGCGAATCGCTGTCGGAAGTCGTCCTGCAGCCACCAGGTGGTGGTCGCGCGCAGGCCGTCCAGAAGGCCGGTCGATGCCAGCATGTAGGTCCCCGTGCACGCCGCGGCCAATCGGGCACCGGCTTCGTACCAGGCTGTGAGCTGCGCCGCCGCATCGCATACATCGCTGCGCTCGAGCGCCTCCCCCATGCGCTCAGGCGATTTTTCGCCGAGCGCGGGAACGATCGCCAAGTCGGGTCGCGCGATCTGATCCGCAGAAACGATCGGGATCTGGAAGCCTTGCTGCGTGGTTACGGCGCTGCGAACCCCGGCCACCTGCACCTGGAAAGGAGGGCGCCGGCGCGGATGGGTCGACAGTGCATTGGCGGTCGCGAACGTGTCGAGCAGCACCGAAAGACCGGTGTCGAACATCCTCTCGACCGCAAGCAGCGCGATTCTCATGTCGGAAATTCTACCATCTGTGTCGACTGCCGCACTCGTGTCGAATGCTGAGGCTTCCTAAGCTTCTTGCACCGGGCGCGACGAGCGCGCCTTTGAACCAAGCCCATAGGAGATTCTCATGCTGACCCACTCGTTGATCGTCAAAATCGTCGCCAAAGAAGATCGTGCCGAAGAGGTTGCTGCATTTCTGGCCGACGCCCTGCCCCTGGCCCAGCAGGAAGCCTTCACGCCCGTTTGGTTCGCCATGCGCGCCGATGCCCACACCTTCTACGTCGTCGATGCCTTCGCTGGCGCGGAAGATCGACAGAAGCATCTCGACGGCGCCATCGCCTCGGCGCTGATGGCCAACGCCGACACCCTCCTCGCTGAGCCGCCCACCATTTCGCCCGTCGATGTTCTGGCGTCGAAGGTGCCCTGACGTCGGCCGATCGAAGCGATCGTGATGCGCATCGCCGCTGGCGCTCGCTGAAAGATTGCGCCAGCGGCGCGCGGGTGGCGGCGGCGCGGCGATCGACGCGTCGTCAGCGCGTGGACGCACCGCTGCGCTGCGGGAAATAGATGCGCACGGTCGTGCCGATGTCGACGGTCGAGACCACGTCGATCGCGCCTTTGTGACCGCGCACGATGCCCAGCACGGCCGCCAGGCCGAGACCGCGACCGACGAATTTGGTGCTGAAGAACGGATCGAACATGCGCGATAGGGTTCGATCTGACATGCCGCAGCCCGTGTCCGTAACCTCGAGCATCACGTAGACGCCGGGCTCGACGCGATCGCCGAGCAGCATCTGGTCGAGCGCTTCACGGCTGAGATAGCGCTGCTCCAGCTGCAGCTCGATCAATCCGGCGCACTGCTCCAAGGCTTCGACGGCGTTGGTCATCAGGTTGAGAATGATCTGCCGCAGCTGATCCACGTCGGCTTCGATCTGCGGCAGCGCCGGTCCCTGCTCGGCGAAGGGCCGCTTGAGTACGATCCGGCGTGGCACGGTTGCCTCGAGCAGCGGCATCATCTCGGCGATCAGGCTGTGGAGATCGATCGGCTTGATGATGAACTGACCGCGCCCGGAGTACGCCAGCATCTGACGCGCCAGTTCGGTCGCCCGTTCGCTGGCGCGCTGAATCGCTTCGACGTGCAGATGCGAGATGGTGCCGGGCTCGATCTCTTCGAGCAGCAGATCCGCATGCCCCACCACGCCCATCAGGAGGTTGTTGAAGTCGTGGGCGATGCCGCCGGCCAGGGCGCCGAGGCTCTCCAGCTTCTGCCGCTCGAGCAGGCGATGATCGATCTGCTGCTGGCGCTTTTCCAGCGGCTGTTGGCTGATGTCGATGTCGTAGCCCAGCACGTGCGCCAGAATGCCCCTGCGGTTGCGGATGGCGACGGCGGTCGAGCGCAGATGATGAATGCTGCCGTCGCGATGCAGAACCCGGCGCTCATGCGTCCAGCGATCCGCCGGACTGCTGCGCGTGGCCCGCGCTGCCGACGGCTGAACGAAGCTGCGCAGGCTGTGGAGGAATCGCGGGCGATCGCTGGCGTGGGTGTACATCAGCCAGCTGTCGAGTGAGGTCACCCGGCCGCTGGCGTGACCACCAGCCTCCGCGTGCGCCAGCCGGGTCGGTTGGGCGGTGCGCGAAGCGGCTGACCTGTCGGTATCCTCGGCCACAGGGCGATCCGATGGCGGGAGCGCTTCGGGATGGCCGGCCATCCGCCAGGTGCCGGCGTCGACGTAGAGGATGTCCTGATGCGGATCATAGGACCACAGACCGGGATCGGTCGCCCGGGGAACCGTCGTCGAAGCGCGTTCGAGCGGTGCGTGTGGGGTGTCGTCGAGCATCGGATCAGGCGTTGTGTGGCGCGAAGAGAACGAGGATCCGGCGCGCTTCAGACGACAGGCGATGGGTGCGCGGCTTCAGTCTCGGCTTTCGGCCGCCGCCGTCGATCGCGGATCATGCTCGCGAGCGTCTTGATCGCGAAGGTCGCGCAAGATGTGCTCGAGCGTGTCGATCAGCTGCATACGACTCACGTCGCTCTGGCGGAACTTCAGCGCCAGGCTGTAGCTGCGATCGGGTGAGCGGAAATTGAAGACGAACGGTTTGCGCCGCGTGGTCTTGCCGGCTGGCTGCTGGGCGCGCTGCTTGCGCCGGAGATCGTCGCGGTTCAGCCCGCGTCGGCTGACCTCTTCGAGCAGGCGAATCATCTCGTCGGGCTGCTCCGCCTTGAGGACCTCCAGCAGCAGCGATTTGCTGTGAATGCCGAGGGCCTGGGCTGCCTGGCGCACCGGCGCCGGCATGGTGAGCAGCTGAAGGCTCTCGGTGATGACGGTGCGTGACTTCCCCACCGCTTTGGCGATCTGCTCATGGGTGTAGCCGAAGCGCTCGGCCAGCGAGCGGTAGCCGTCGCCTTCTTCGAAGGGCGTCAGGTCTTTGCGCTGCAGATTCTCGATCAGCGCGATCTCGAGCGCCTCGTCGTCCGAGACGTCCATGACGATGACCGGCAGCTCCGACAGGCCGGCCTCGAGCGCCGCGCGGTAGCGACGCTCACCGCTGATGATCCGCAGCTGCCCCTGGCGCACGCTGTCGCCGTCCTCCGGCATGGGCCGTACCAGGATCGGCTCGAGGATGCCCTTGTCGCGAATCGACTGCGTCAGATCGCTGAGGTCCCCCATGCCGTGGCGCGGCTGATCCGGATCGGGCTCGACCGACGACGTCGGCACCATCTTGCCCACCGGCTCGTCGCTGCGCGCGGCCAGGGTGTCGACGAAGTGGGTGCCGTGTCGCATGCGAACGCGCTCCGGCAGGCCGCCGCGCTTGCGCGGATTAGACACGGCTGACCACCTCCTCCGACAGCTTGTAGTACTCGTAGGCGCCGCTCGACTGCGGCGCGTAGCTGAAGATCGACTCGCGATAGGCCGGGCTCTCTTCCAGACGCACGCTCTTGCTGATCGTGGTCTTGAACAGGCGATCGCCGAAGACCTTGTCGATCTCGGTCTTGATGTCGCGCGCGAGCAGGGTGCGCTTGTCGAAGAGGGTGATGACCGCGCCCAGGATCTGCAGACCTGGATTGGCCCGGACCTTGATCTTGTCGATGGTCTCGAGCAGGTCGTCAGTGCCTTCGAGGGCGAAGTAGCTCGACTGGATGGGGATGAGGACGTGGGTGGCGGCGACCAGCGCGTTGACCGTGATCAGGCCGAGGGTCGGCGGCGTGTCGATGATCACGTAGGGAAAGTCGTCGATGATCGGCTCGAGCTCGTCCTTGAGGCGGAAATGCCCGTCGAGCTCGCCGAGCAGCTTCGACTCGATCTTCGCCAGGGCGATCGTCGCCGGTGCAACGAAGAGATGGTCCTGCTTCTCCGCCGGATGGATGATGTCGGCGAGGCGCACGTCGGGCTCGGTCATCGCCTCGTACAGGCCGTTCGGCAGCGTGTGGACGTCGAGAAACGACATCGAGCTGTTGGCCTGCGGATCCATATCGATCAGCAGCGTGCGCTGCCCTTTGGTGGCGAACGCGGCGGCAAGGTTGATGGCCGTCGTGGTCTTGCCCACGCCGCCTTTCTGGTTGGTGATGGCGATGATCATGATCGCGCGGAGTGTACGCCGCAGGGCAAGGACGGTCAAGACGGCGCGCGGCGTGCGGCCTGCGCATCGGACCCGTGCGACCTGAGATGTCGGCGCGCCGACATTGCTCGTAAACTACTGTTGGCAAACGCCTTAGGTCCTTATTCTCGCAGGTCACTCGGATGCGCTTACGCCGCTGTGCGGCGCAGGGCAGGCGCAACGAAAACACCCGATGTCGGCGCGCCGACATCGGGTGTAACTGATTGAAAACAAGATGAAAATGCGACTTTTACATCTCGTATTCACCCAGCTCTTTGGGGTCGATTTCTTCAAGCCACTGGCGCAGCTGTTCATCGGTTGGGCGATCGCCGTCGCTGTTGATCTGGCGCGCGCGTGCGAAGACCCGTGGGGCCACGTAGATCGGTGCGTCGGTGCGCAGGGCCAGCGCCACGGCGTCGCTCGGTCGCGCGTCGATGTGCTGCTCGTGGGCAGTTTCGAGCCCGTCGTGCCGGATGACGACCTGGGCGTAGAACGTGCTCTCGCTCAGGTCGCTGATCACCACGCGAACGACTGCCGCTTCGACCGCTTCGATGATCGTTGCGAGCAGATCATGGGTCAGCGGCCGCGGTGAATCGACCGACTCGAGGCGCAGCGCGATGGCGTTGGCCTCGAAGACACCGATCCAAATCGGGAGGAAGGCGTCACCCTCGGCTTCGCGCAGCAGCACGATCGGCACGTTCGAGGTTGGGTCGAGCATCAGCCCTTTGACCACCATCGGGATCAGTGTATCGAGCATGTCTTCGGTCATTGGGCATCTCCGGTGCGAGGTGTACGGGGCGTAGATGCGACGCTGCGGCGTGCGGGACGCGCCGGCTACGTCGTCGCTGCGATCGCCGGCGCGCGAACGTCGTCGGCGGCGCTGTCGGCGATGGGTGTCCCCAAGAGGCTGTGGGCGAGCGCACGCTCGACGGTGACCGGCGTCAGGCTGCCCATGGGCCGCGGCGCATCACCGTAGGGAAAGTGCACGATCCGGTGGCAGGCCGTGCGCCCGCTTTGGGTCCCGGCCTGCTTGCCCCATCCGGTCACGAGCACGGTTTGGTCGGTGCCGACCAGCGCCTCGTTGAGCGCGCGTCCGATGGGTTCCTGCTGGGCGAAGAGCGCCTGCAGGCGGGCGTCGGCGACGTCGGGCGGCACCGCGGGCAGCTTCAGCCGCGGCGCGGCCGTGCCCGGACGGGGTGAGTATTTGAAGGCGTAGATCGAGCCGTAGCGCACCTCGGCGGCGAGATCGAGGGTTGCTTGGAAGTCGTCGTCGGTTTCGCCCGGAAAGCCGACGATGATGTCGGTCGAGAGATTGATGTCGGGACGCGCTGCGCGCAGCCGGTCGATCAGCCGACGGTAGAGGTCGATCTCGTAGCCGCGACCCATGCGCTTCAAGACGGTATTCGAGCCCGACTGCACGGGAAGATGCAAATAAGGTGAGAGATTCTCGTGCTCGGCGAATTGCGCCACCATCGCCGGCGTGAAGTCGCGCGGGTAGGAGGTCACGAAGCGCAGACGCGTCAGGCCGGGCAGGCGCGCAACGCGATCGAGGAGCACGGCGAAGTCGTCGCCGGTGTTGGGATCGCGCCAGTGGTTGACGGTCTGACCGAGCAGCTCGATCTCGACGAAGCCGTAGTCGAGCAGATGGCGCACTTCGTCGAGGATGGCGTCCATACGCCGGCACTGCTCGGCGCCGCGGGTGGTCGGCACGATGCAGAAGGTGCACTTCTTGTTGCAGCCTTCGATGATCGTGACCATGCCTTTGTAGCTGGTCTCGCGCGACAGCCGGTCGATGTCGTAGTTGCGGGTGGTCGCGTCGGGGAAGCCGGTGGCGACGATGCGTTCACCGCGCCGGCGCCGGTCGAGCAGCGCGCGCAGCTCCCCCACGCGGCCGGGTCCGATGACGAAGTCGAGATCGGGCAGCCGCTTGAGCGCGCTCTCCCCTTCTTGCTGGGCCACACAGCCGCAGAAGCCGAGCAGCAGATCCGGGCGGTTGCGCTTGAGCTTGCGGAAGACGCCGAGCTGAGAGTAGGCCTTCTGCGCCGCCTTCTCGCGCACCGAGCACGAGTTGAGCAGAATCAGATCGGCCGCGCTGGGATCGCCGGTCGGCAGGATGCCTTCCTGCATGAGCTGTGCACTCATCCGCTGGGTGTCGAGCTCGTTCATCTGGCAGCCCCAGGTCTCGATGTAGAACCGGCGCGGCTGCGGCAGCGCGGGTACACCGGTCGCGGCTGTGCTGCCGTCGGACGGCAGGACGTTCAGGCTCATGGCAGATCGCCTCCGCCGCCGCCGGGGTTGCCGGGCGGCGCGATGTCGTTGGCCGGCGCGTCGCCGAGCTCGACCGGCTCCAGCCCGTCGACGTCGGCATCGCGGGTGTTGCCATCGCCGCTGACGATCGCGTCGCGGTTGCGGTACGCGCGGCGCTCTTCCTCGCTCGGCTCGAGTTCCCAGCCCTCGCGCAGCCAGCCCGGCGGAATGCCCGCGCGCCGGCCGTCGACGAGGAAGTCGCCGATCCGCGCCTCGTAGCTGTCGAGTTCGCCACGCAGCATTTGCAAGCGGTCGAGGGTGCGGTCCCAGGCCGGCTTGATCTGGCCGTCGCGGACATACGGATCGTCTTCGGCGTAGAAGCGCTGGCGCAGCGCGGCCGCCTCGAGCTCGAGCTCCGCCGTGGTGTCGAGGGCGTTGCGCCAGGCCATGCGCAGGCCGAGTCCGCGGTTGCGCCAGCCGGTCTCGTCGCTTGACGACAGCGCCGGCGGACCTTCGCCGCTGCTGCGCGCGTCGGCGTCGCGGCGGGCGCTGGCCGCCGCGGCCGCGACCGACGGCGCGTCGTCGGCAGGCGCAGGCGCGGCGGTGGGTGGTGGCGCGGCCGGGCCGCTCTCCATCACGATCAGCTGGCCGCCCTCGGCGTATTCGGCGAGGTTCTCGTCGTTGATCTCGACCGTCGCCGGGCGCTGGTTGCGGTTCATTCGCTTCGCCATGCGCGATGCTTCGATCAGGCTCTGCGGCTGGCCGGTACCGCCTGGGTCGATGACCTGCACGCCCGAGCTGCGGGTCGGTTCGACTTCGCGGATCGGCGGCGGCAGCGCGGGTGCGGGCGGCAGCTCGAGCGGCTCGAGATCCGTGGTCGTCGTCTGCGACGGCAGCGCCGCTGCGGGCTCGGTCTCGGTTTCCGGCGGCGGCGGCGACGACGAGGCGCAGCCGAGGCTGAGCAGCAGCAGTGCGCTGGCGAACGCCGCGGCGGCGGCAGACGGAAGCGCGGGAACGCGCGCGGTGTGCGCAAGGCATCGGATGTTCATGTCGGTCCATCTCCAGAAGACGCCGCCGAGGTGGCGGTGGCGGTGGCGGCGTCGTCGTCGTGCGCGGCGAGGAAGGCCGAGAGCTCGGCTTCGACCTCGTCGCTGGTCGCGCAGTCGGCACAGCGCGCGACCAGCGCCTCGAGCGGCGCGGTGGCGAGTGTACGAATGCGCTGTTTGATCGCTGGCACCCGCCGCGGGCTGACCGAGAAACGGCGCAGGCCGCAGCCGAGCAGCAGCGGTGTCAAGCGGTCGTCGGCGGCGACTTCGCCGCACAGGCTGACCTCGATGCCGGCCCTGCGGGCGTTGCCGATGACGGTGCGCAGCAGGCGGATGAGGGCGGGATGCTGCGGTCGGTAGAGGCTGGCGACGTGCTCGTTGTTGCGGTCGACCGCCAGCGCGTATTGAATCAGGTCGTTGGTGCCGATCGAGAAGAAGTCGGCTTCCCGCGCCAGCAGATCGCTGATCACGGCGGCAGCAGGAACCTCGATCATGATACCGAGCTTGCGCGGCCGGCGGTACGGTATCCCATCGGCGTCCAGCTCGGTCGCGACGTCGTCGAGCACCCGGCGGAACGCGCGGATCTCCTCGACCGTCGACACCAGCGGCAGCATGATCCACAGCTCGCCGTAGATACCGGCGCGCAGGAGCGCGCGCACCTGGACGCGGAAGATCTCCGGGCGGGCGAGGGTCAGGCGGATGCCGCGCAGGCCGAGAACCGGGTTCTCGCCGTCGCTCGCCAGCAGCTCGCGCGCGATTTTGCGGCCGCCGAGGTCGTAGGTGCGGATGATCGCCGGATGCGGCGCGACCGCCTCGATCAGCGTCCGGTAGAGCGCCAGATGGTCTTCTTCGCCGGGCAGCTCGGGGCTCTTCTCGATGTAGAGGAATTCGCTGCGGTAGAGGCCGACGCCGGCGGCGCCGTAGCGGCACGCATCGTCGATTTCCTCGGGCAGGTCGATGTTGGCCATGACCTGCACGGTGACGTCGTCGCGGGTCACGGCGACGTCTTGGCCGCAGCGGATCAGCGCCGCTTCTTCGGCCGCCTGGGCGCGCAGCCGCTCGCGATAGCGATGCTGGGTGATGGCGTCCGGACGCAGGATCACCGCGCCGCGATGGCCGTCGAGGATGACCGGCACCTCGGGCTGATCCGACAGGCGCTGGCGCAGGCCGCTCACCCCGGCGACGGCGGGAATGCCGAGCGAGCGGGCGATGATCGTGGTGTGCGAGGTGCGGCTGCCGTGCTCGATGGCGAAGCCGACCACGTTCTTGCGCCCGAGGCGGACGGCGTCCGACGGCGTCAGGTCGTCGGCCACGATCACCACGCCGTCTTCGATATCCGACAGCTGATGATGCTGCACGCCCTGCAGCGCGCGCAGCACGTAGCGGCCGACGTCGCGCAGATCCTCGGCGCGCGCCCGCAGGTATTCGGCGTCGATTGCCTCGAAGCGCTGCTGGATGTCGACGCTGGTTTCGTAGACCGCCCACTCGGCGTTGATCGCCTCGTTGCGGATATGCGCCTCGACGCCCTCGAGGAAGGTCGGATCGCGCAGGAAGAGCCCCTGCGCATCGAAGATGCCGGCCAATTCCTCGCCGAGTTCCTGGCCGACCTTGGCGCGCAGCAGGTTGATCTCCTCCTGCGCCTGCGTCACCGCGCGGTGAAAGCGCGCGATCTCGTCGTCGACCCGCTCGGGCGCAACCGGAATTTGGAAGAGATCGGGCACGCGCATGCTGATGCACACTGCCCGTCCTATGGCGATGCCGGCCGCGACGCCCAGGCCCTCGACCTGCTCCATCGCGTCGATCTCGTCGGTCCGGCCGGCGCCGCGCGGTTCGCCGCTCGCAGGCATGGTCAGGCTTCCTCGCCGAAGCGGCTGTCGATCAGGTCGACGACCGCTTCGAGTGCCTGCTGCTCGTCGTCGCCGTCGCACGTGACGCCGACGCGCGAGCCCTGTGCGGCGGCGAGCAGCAGCACGTTGAGAATCGACTTGGCGTCCGCCTCCTGGCCGTCCTTCTCGAGGATGACGTCGGCCTGGAAGCCGCTCGCGACCTGCACCAGCTTGGCGGCCGCGCGCGCGTGCAGGCCGAGGCGGTTGACGATGTCGACGTCGCGCCGGATCACGGTGCGTCCTCGGCGGACCGCGCCCCGACGATCGCCAGCGCGGGCGCCGGCGGGCCGCACGGTCCGCCGCGGGCGTCGTCGAGCGCTGCCGCTGCGGCGTCGGCGGCCGCGTCGCGTCGCGTCGCCCGGCGGCCGCTGCTGGCCAGGTCGGGCGAGGCCGTGATGCTGCTGCGGCCCTTGTCGCGCAGCCACGTGGCGAGCTCGTCGACGCTGCGGGTCTGGCGGCCGAACTCGCAGCCGAGGCGCACCACCATCGGCAGGTTGACGCCGGCGATCACTTCGATGCGACCCGGCTGGCGCGCGGCCATCGCGGCGTTGCACGGCGTGCCGCCGAAGATGTCGGTCAGGATGAGCACGCCCTGGCCACGGTCGAGCCGTTCGATATGGTCGTCGACCGTCCGGCGCACCGCTTCGGGCGTGGCGTCCCAGTCGAGGCAGAGCGCCTCGAAGCGCTCGAGATCACCGGTCGAGATGGTGCGCGCCGCCGCGAGCAGCTCGCGGGCGAGGCAGCCGTGGGTGAGAATCAAGATGCCGATCATGGGCGGGTTCCTGACGGAAAACGGGTGGGTAGGATCCATCCTAGCGTCCTGCCGCGCCGCGGGCAAACCGCGCCGGGCGGCGGACGATCGGGGCTAGGCACGTGCCGCCGGCAGCGCGCCGGCGCGCTCGAGATCGCGATGGCTGATGCGCAGCTGCCAGCCGTCGTTGGCCAGGTGTGCGGCCAGCCGCTCGCAGGTGGCGACCGAGCGATGGCGTCCGCCGGTGCAGCCGATCGAGACCGTCAGGTAGCTGCGGTTCTCACTGCGGTAGCGCGGCAGCAGAAAGCGCAGCAGTTCGGCGAGCTGGTCGAGCAGCGCGGCGAAGTCGGGCTGTGCGTCGAGGAAGTCTTGGATCGGGGCGTCGCAGCCGGTCAGCGGGCGCAGCTCGGGCACGAAGTACGGATTGCCGAGAAAGCGCACGTCGAACACCAGGTCGCTGCCCCTCGGCAGGCCGTGTTTGAAGCCGAAGCTGACTAGCGAGACCGTCAGATCGCGGCCGCCCTCGGGCGCATCGCCGAAGAGCCGGTGGAGCGTGCGCCGCAGCTCGTGCACCGTCCAGCTGCCGGTGTCGAAGACCAGATCGGCGACGCCGCGCAGGGCGGCGAGGGCGACGCGCTCGCGCCGGATGCCCTCGATCACCGGCCGCTCCCCTTCCCCCAGCGGATGGCTGCGCCGGCTCTCGGAATAGCGGCGCACGAGCACGTGCTCGTCGGCTTCCAGGAACACCAGCGTGACGTCGAGCTGGGTGCGATCGAGATCGTCGAGCCAGCGGGTCGGTGCGTCGGCGAAGCCGGGCGCACGCGCGTCGGCGACGATCGCCACCCGCTGCACGCGCGCGTCGAGATGGCCGAGCGGATCGCGCAGGAAGGTGCGCAGCAGCGACACCGGCAGGTTGTCGACGCAGTGGTAGCCGAGGTCCTCGAGCGCAGCCGCGGCGACGCTCTTGCCCGAGCCGGAGAGGCCGGTGATGAGGACGAGGTGCGGCCGCGCGTCATCGCGCTCTGGCGGCCGCGCGTCGTCACCCGGCGCGGGCGGCTCAGCGGATGAATCGACGCTCATGATTTCGATCCATGCATGGGATGGCTGCTCCGTTGAACGTGGCGCGGGATGGCGTCATTCGCGCGCTTTGCGCGCCAGCTCGGCCTCGAGGGTGCGCACGAAGGTGCGGGCCGAGTTGTGGCCCTGCAGCTTGAGGACGTGGTTGCGGGTGGCAATTTCGACCAGGTTGGCGATGTTGCGGCCGGTGGCGACCGGCATGCGGATGTAGGGCACCGGCGTGTCGAGGATGCTGTAGACGCTCTCGTCGAGGCCGAGGCGGTCGTAGAGCTGCCCTTCCTGCCAGGGCTCGAGTTCCACCACCAGGTCGATCGTTTTGCGCTCGCGGATGGCGGCGAGGCCGAAGAGATCCTTGATGTTGATGATGCCGAGTCCGCGCAGTTCCATCAGGTGCTTGCAGGCGCCCTCGCTGTAGCCGATCAGCTCGCCGTTCGGATAGCGACGGATGGTGACGCGGTCGTCGGCCACGAGGCTGTGGCCGCGGGTGACCAGGTCGAGACCGGCCTCGCTCTTGCCGACGCCGCTCGAACCGATGATCAGCACGCCGAGGCCGTAGACTTCGAGCAGCACGGCGTGCTTGTAGGTGACCGGTACGAGATGGTCTTCGAGAAAGAAGCTCACCCGCTTGATCACCCGCCACGACAGCCGCGTCGAGGTCAGGAGCGGCACGCCGCGATTGCGACAGCGGGCGACCAGCGCCGGGAACGGCGAGATGCCCTTGGTGACGATAAACACCGGGATCGGTAGATCGACGATGCGGTCGAAGCGCGCGCGGCGCTCCTGGAGATCGAGGGTCTTGAGGTATTCGTTCTCGCTCTCGCCGATGATCTGCACGCGCCCGGGCTTGATGTAGGCGTAGTAGCCGGCGAAGGCCAGGCCCGGTTTCTGGACGCGCGGATGGGTGATGCGGCGATCGAGATGTTCGTCGCCACAGGCGACCTCGAACTCCAGATCGGTGAGATCCTGGCCGAGCAGCTCGCGCACGCGCACGTGCGACGTCGCGCCGGCGGTCGGTCCTCCAGAACGCGTCGTCGCCGCCGGGTCGACCACTCAGCTCGACTCCGCGAAGCTCGCCTGCAAACGCGCGTAGATGGCGTCGGGTTCGTCCAGGGCCAGCACCGCGTCGACGTTGCCGGGCGTCTTGACCCACTTCGAGATCGCCGCCAGGCACTGCAGATGCGCGGCCGGCGCCTTCGCCGGCGACACGATGACGAAGAAGAGATGCACCGGCTGGCCGTCGACCGCGTCGAAGTCCACGCCGACGTCGCGGTTGCGGGTCATGCCGACGGCGAGCACGACGTCGTCCAGCCCGTCGACCTTGCAGTGCGGAATGGCGACGCCGCCGCCGATGCCGGTCGAGCCGAGCGACTCGCGCTCGTCGAGCTTGCGGTAGAGAGCGTTGGCATCGTCGAGCGCGCCGGCGTCGACGATGCCTTCCGCCAGGAGGCGCAGCACCGTGGCACGGTCGCTCGCCTTCAGATCGGGCAGGATCAGCGCGGGGCGGGTGAGCGTGTCGAGCTGCATGGCGGGAAGATGCTTACCATTCGGGGGCGATCAGGCCGTAGTGCTGATCGCGGCGTCGATAGAGGACCGAGACGCGGTCGGTGGTCGAGTCGAGGAAGACGAAGAATTCGTTCTTGGAGGCCTCGAGCGCCACCGCCGCCTCGTCGAGGGTCATCGGCTTGATCTCGATATGCGTGGTCTTGATCACGCGCGTGCCGACCGCCGCGGCCGCGTCGTCGGGATCGACCGCCGGCTCCATCTCGGCCGCGGGCGGCGCCTCGTAGCCGTTGACCGCCGCGTCGTCGGTCGCGGATGCGTCGACCTGCTCGTCTGCAGCCTCGGCGCCGAAGGTGTTGGCGTCGATGACGTCGATCGGCCAGGTCGGGTGATCGCTCTCGAGGCTGCGATGCGTGGTCCGGCGGCGGCGGCTGAAGAATTTCTTGTGCGCCCGTCGCGCTTGCTTCTCCGCCGTTTCGACCGCGCCGTTGATCGCTTCGAACATCTCGTCGGCCGTGTCTTTCGCCTGCAGCATGCCGTGGCGATGGCTGATGTGCAGCTCAGCGATCTGGTGGCGCTTCTCGGTGTCGAGAATGACGTGGACGTCGACGGGCTCCTCGATGAACTTCAGGACTTTGTCGAGCTTGGTCTCCGTGAACCGCCGGGTGCGGTCGTTGATCGTGAAGCTGCGGCCCGTGTACTCGATGTTCATGCGCACTCCTTTCGGGATGTCGTCCCTGACGTCCCGGCAGATCGCGGGCTGGCGCGCGCGGCTGCGACGGTCCGCAGCACGGGGCGCGCTGGCGCGTGCTCTACCGGATGATCTTCATCCGAATTTATCAGAGTCAGAAGATCTTTTTGCGCTCTGTCGAGGACGGAATGCCGAGTTCGTCGCGGTACTTGGCGACCGTGCGGCGGGCGATGTGGATGCCCTCGCGCTTGAGGATCTTCATCAGCGCGCTGTCGGAAAGCGGTTTCTTCTGGTCTTCCTGCTGGATCAGCTGCTGGATCTTGCGCTTGACGGTGAGCGAAGAGATGTCGCCACCGTACTCGCGATCGATGCCGCTGTGGAAGAAGAACTTCATCGGGAACAGGCCGCGCGGCGTGTGCATGTATTTGTTCGACACCACCCGGCTGACCGTCGACTCGTGCATCTCGATGTCTTCGGCGACGTCGCGCAGCACCATCGGCCGCAGATGTTCGATGCCGTACTCGAGGAAGCCGCGCTGCTGCTTGCAGATCGAGGTCGCGACCTTGTAGATCGTGCGCTGGCGCTGGTCGAGGCTCTTGATCAGCCACAGGGCCGAGCGCATCTTTTCCTGGATGTACTGCTGGGCGTCGCGCTGATCGCCTTCCTGGCGCATCTTCTGCAGCATGCGCCGGTAGGCGCGGCTGACGCGCAGCTTGGGCATGCCGTCGTCGTTGAGCTGGACGACGAAGTCTTCGCCGACCTTGACCACGTGCACGTCGGGTTCGACGTAGTGCGTGCGGTCGGTGCTGAAGCCGCGGCCCGGCCGGGTCTGCAGGTTCTTGATCTCTTCGGCGACCGGCTCGAGCCGCCGCAGCGGCACGCCGAGGGCCTTGGCGATCTGGTCGAATTTGCGATGCGTGAGGCGGTCCCAGTGCTCGGCGATGACCTGTCGGGTCAGCGGATCGAAGGCATCCTCGCCGTCGCTCTCGACCCGGCGGTCGAGCTGTGCGAGCAGCGATTCCTGCAGATTGCGGCAGGCGACGCCCGGTGGATCCAGGCTGCGCACCAGCGCCAGGGCCCGCTCCACCAGCTCGATCGGATAGCCGCCCGGCGGCACGATGAACGGCGCGTCTTCGACCGCGTCGACGTCGTCGGCCGCGTCGACGTCGTCGGTCGGGGACGCTTCGGATGCCGCCTCGGCCGCGTCGCCGCTCGCGTCGGCGATCGCGGCATCCGCGGATGCGTCCGCGGCGCCGGCGATCTCGTCGGCGGAGGTTTCGTTGGCGTCGTCGGCGGCCGCGGTCGGCGCCGCGGCGGTCGCGCGCAGCGCGGCGTCGTCCAGCGCCCGCACGTCAGCGCCGTTGATGAGGGCATCTGCCTCGGCCACGTCCTCCAGCAGCGCGTCGTCGTCGAGCGGCGTGGCGACCTGCAGCAGCATCGCTTCGCGGCTGGGCTCGAGATAGCCGTCGGCGCCCATCGCGGCGATTTCTTCGACGCTGGCGACGAGGAAGCCTTCGGGATCGAGATTACCGATGATCAGCTCGGCGATCTCGCGGGTCTTCGGCTCGACGTCCATCATGTGGAGCTGCCACAGCAGATGGTCGTAGAGATCGGGATCGCGGGAGAGCGTGTTCTCGAGCGGCGGCTCGGCGCGGTCTTCGTACACCGACGCGGCGCCCTGGCCTTCCCAGCTCTCGGCGTAGTCGCTGAAGTAGGCCTCGAGATCGATGTCCGACATCGAATCGGCGTTGTCTTCCTTCGCCGGCTCTTCCGCCGTCTGATCGACGCTGGGCTCGGCCTCGACGACCTCGCGCTCCTCCAGCACCGGGTTCTCGATCAGCTCCTGCGACAGCACGGTGTCGAGCTCGATGCGCGTCATCTGCAGCAGCTTGATCGCCTGCTGCAGCGACGGCGTCATCACCAGCTTTTGGGCCAGCTTGAGAGAGAGCTTCTGTTCGAGCGCCATAGGTTGCGGAGCGTCGTCTCGGTCGGTGGAGCGTCAGTGACGGCGAGCAACCGCGCGGGCGCGGATGCGGCGTCGGAATCGTACGAACATCGTCAGGGCGCGCCGCGGTAGCGCGCGATGCGGCAGGTCAC
Organism: Acidobacteriota bacterium; assembly: GCA_039025295.1. Lineage (GTDB taxonomy): Bacteria > Acidobacteriota > Thermoanaerobaculia > Multivoradales > J023 > JBCCOR01. The sequence goes on along the minus strand of JBCCOR010000026.1, from coordinate 212 downwards.
AGCTGAAAGTCTTCGCCGAGATAGACCTTGCGCACCTGTGGGTCGTTCGACAGGTCTTCGGGTACGCCAGATCGCAGGATGCTGCCATTGCTGATGATATAAGCGCGATCGGTTATCTTCAAGGTTTCTCGGACGTTATGGTCGGTGATCAGGACGCCGATGCCGAGTTCTCGCAGGCGTTGAATGATCTTCTGGATATCGAGAACCGCGAT
>JBCCOR010000025.1:0-16270 GCA_039025295.1 Acidobacteriota bacterium | reverse complement strand
CCGTAGGCCGCGCCGAGCACGCAGGCGAACCAACCCGCCTGGAGCAGCACGAAGTTTGACACGCCGACGGCGACCTACACGATCGACGACGTCCCGCCCTCGCGCGGCAGCGCCCGACTGGTGTCGACCCCGTTCATGGCGCGAGCGCACCGAGCACGGGCGCGCCACGATCGAGCGGTTTGACGAAGACCATCTGCGCGTCGCCCAGCTGGCGCTCAGCAAAGCCGCCCTCGCAGTAGCAGAGGTAATAAAGCCACATGCGCGCGAAGCGCTCGGAGAAGCCGAGCGCGCGCACCGCCTCGCGCTGTGCTTGGATGTTCAGCCGCCACTGGCGCAGCGTGTCCGCGTAGTGCGGACCGATGTCTTCGAGATGGCAGAGGGTCAGATCCGACGCCTGGCGCGCCGCCTCGATCAGCGGGCCGATCGCGGGAATCGTGCTGCCCGGAAAGATGTAGCGCTTGATGAAGTCGACCGAGCGCCGCGCCGATTCGTAGTGTCGATCGGCGATCGTGATCGACTGGATCGCGAGCCGGCCCGAGGGCAGCAGCAGGCGACTGCAGACGTCGAAGAAAGCCGGGAAGAGCGCGTCGCCGATCGCCTCGATCATCTCGATCGAGACGATCTTCGTATAGCCCGCGGCGTCGGCCGGCGGCTGCAAATCGCGGAAGTCCGACTGCAGCACAGTGATGCGGTCGCCGAGCCCAGACTCTTCAATCCGGCGGCGGGCGTAAGCGTACTGCGCCGGCGAGATCGTGGTGGTCGTCACCCGGCAGCCGTGCTCCCGGGCCGCGTGGATCGCCATGCCGCCCCAGCCGGTACCGATCTCGAGCAGGTGGTCGTCGGGGCCGAGATCGAGCTTGGCGCAGAGCCGCTCGAGCTTCGCCGTCGACGCCGCTTCCAGCGTCATGTCGGATCGCTCGAACACCGCCGACGAATACATCATCGTCGGATCGAGGAAGAGCGCAAAGAAGTCGTTGCTCAGGTCGTAGTGTGCCTCGATGTTGCGGCGCGCACCGCTGCGGGTGTTGGCGCGCAGGCGGTGGAAGACCTGATTCACCGGTGTCAGCACGCGGCCAATGCCGTCTTCGAGGCTGTCCATGACGTCGCGGTTGCGCACCATCAAACGCATGACGGCGGTGAGATCGTCCGTCTCCCACAGGCCATCCATGAACGCCTCGGCCGCGCCGATGCTGCCGCCGAACGCGATCGCCGGGTAAAACGCGGGATCGCGGATGACGACCGAAGCTTCGAGCGTGTCGCGGGCCGCCTGGCCGTAGGTCGCATCCGACGACGCACCGCTGTTGCGGCCAGCGTCGAAGCCAATCTCGCACACGTGCAGCACGCCATCATGCAGCTGTGCCAGCTTGCGGTGAACCAGGCGGCGGACGAAACGCTGGACGAACGGGACCCTGCGGGTAGGGCGGCCGGCACGATCGGCCAGCTGGGCAACAGATGGATTCACGTCGAAATCCTCGGCGTCGAAGAATGAGACGTGCGGCGGTCGCTGCCGCGCGTCGCGGGATGGGGATGGAACGGAACGCGTTTCCACCACAGGCGCGCGGCCTGCCAGTAGATGCGGGCAAAAACAGCGGCGGTCATCGCCGGATAGCGGGCGAGCACGCCCGCCAGAGTGCGGCCGTTCAGCGGACGGCGGGCGAGCGTCAGCGTCGCATCGAACAGGCGCGGACCGCGATCGGCCGACGGTGCAGCATCCGCGTCGCGCGCGAAATTCTCCATGTGCACGAGCAGGCGCGATCCGGGCGCCGAGAAGCGCCACGCGTAGTCCTGCTCCATCGGCATGAACGGCGACACGTGGAAATCCTTGCGCAGGTCGTAGCGCAGCACCCGCGCCGTCGAGCCCGTCATCGGACGGTGCAGCACGTAGCTGTAGCGCTCTTCCCACGGCGTGTTGGTGATCTCGGCGACGATCGCTTCGAGCCGATCGGTCGACGCCCACGGCGCCTCGCCGCCCGAGGCGCCGTCGGTCGCGGCACCGTCGGCGTCGGGTCGAAAGCAATAGTAGAAGCTGACCGGGTTGATGACGTAGCCGAAGTAGCGCAGATGGGTCAGCAGGCGAATCGGGCCGCGTGGCCGCGCGCCGGTCACCTGCTCGACGCGATCGCGCACCGCCTCGGCCAGCGGTACCGCCGGATCGCCGAAGTAGTCCTCGCGCCGAAAGCGCGCGATCGCCGGTCGGCGCGCCGACCACAGCCAGCGGCCGTCGAGCGCTTCGGGCAGCTCGTCGAGATCGAGGTACATCATGAACAGCGGATAGCGAAAGGCGTTGCGCCGCGGCGCGTAGCGCCGGTGGCGGATCGCGCCGACGTAGACCGCGCTGTGGCGCACGCCCGTCATGCCGCCGCCCGCCGCGCCGCCGCGCCGATCATTTCGGCGACCCGCAGTCCGCTGCGCAGGCCGTCCTCGTGAAAGCCGAAAAACCAGTAGGCGCCGGCGTAGTGCACGCGATCGCGGCCGCTGATCTCGGCCCAGCGCCGCTGCGCCTGCGCCGCATCGCGGGTGAACTGCGGATGCGCCATGGTGCGCGTCACGCGGATCGCCGCCGGGTCGATCGAGCCCTCGGGCGGATTGAGGGTGACGAAATAGTCGACCGGGCCGTCGAGGTTCTGCAGCCGATTCATCCAGTAGGTCAGGCGGGGCGCGGCGCTGTGCTCGGGCTCGAGCAGGTAGTTCCAGCTCGCCCAGGCACCGCGCCGCCGCGGCATGGCGCGCGGATCGGTGTGCAGCACGACCGCGTTCGGCCGGTAGTCGATCGCGCCGAGCACCGACTGCTCCGCCGCGCTCGGCGCGGCCAGCATCGCCAGCGCCTGATCGCTGTGCGCGGCGATCACGACCTGATCGTAGCGCGCCGCGGGGCGATCGCCTTCGAAGCGCAGGGTCACGCCGCGGCCGCCTTCGTCGCGCTCGACGCGCGCAACCGCGCAGTCGGTCGTCACCCGCGCGCGCCCGAGACGGGCCACGAGCGCTTCGACGTAGGTCTTCGAACCACCGGAGATCACCTTCCAGGTCGGCCGGTTGTTGACCTGCAGCATGCCGTGGTTGACCAGAAAACGGACCAGCGTGCGGATCGGGAAGGCGTCCATGTCGTCGGGCGCCGTCGACCAGATGGCGGCGGTCATCGGCACCAGATACCAGTCGACGAACGGACCGCGGTAGCGATGCTGGGCCAGGTAGTCGGCGAGGGTCAGGTCGCCCTGGTCGTCGTCGAGTACCCGCGGGGCGTCGCGGTGGAAGCGCAAGATGTCGCGGATCATGCGCAGGAACGTCGGCCGGACGAGATTGCGCCGCTGGACGAACAGGCTGTTGAGGTCGGTGCCGTTGTATTCGACGTCGTCGGCATCGCTGCGCACGCTGAACGACATGCTGCTGTCTTCGACCGGCACCTCGAGGGTCTCGAGCAGCTGGATCAGGTTGGGATAGGTCCAATCGTTGTGAACGATGAAGCCCATGTCGATCCAGCGCGTGTGGGCGCCGGTTCCGTCGGCGCGCGGCTCTTCGATCGGCACGGTGTAGGTGTGGCCGCCGACGTGCGCGCTGCGCTCGTAGACGTGCACGTCGTGCCCGGCGCCGTGCAGCGTCCAGGCGGCGCCCAGGCCAGCGATGCCGCTGCCGACCACGGCGATGCGCTGCGGTGGGACCGGCGCGCGACTCATGAGCCGCCCTCCGCGCGCTTCTTGGGGAACCACGGGAAGAACGCGGGCGTGCGTTCGATGTAGTCGCGGTAGGCCGGACGCCGCTCGACGATGGTCTTCTCGAGCAGCGCGACGCCCGACACCTTGAGCAGGAAGAAGGTCATCAGCACCACCGACGGCAGCGTCCAGACGCCGTGGGGTGCGCCGAGCGCGATCACCCACATGCCCCACCACACCATCGCGTCGCCGAAGTAGTTCGGATGGCGCGAGACCGCCCAGAAGCCGCGGTCCATCACCCGGCCCTTGTTGGCCGGATCGCGCTTGAAGCGCAGCATCTGCCAGTCGGCGCCGGCCTCGAAAACGAAGCCGATCAGCCAGATCCCGAGGCCGAGCGCGTCGGTCCAGCGCCAGCCCGGGCTCACCATCTGCGCCTGCACCATCAGATGCGGCAGGCCGATCGCCGCGACCAGCGCACCCTGGAGGGCGAAGACCGTCACCAGGCTGCGCCACGCCCAGGATTCGGCGTGATCGGCGCGCATCGCGGCGTAGCGCGAGTCCTCGCCCTTACCGATGCTGCGGATCCAGATGTAGCCGCCGAGGCGCAGGCCCCAGACGGTCACCAGGATCAGCAGCAGCCACTGCCGCGCCTGGATCGGATCGGGCGCGAAGAGATGGTAGACCCAGGCCGCCAGCGCGAACGCCGGCCCCCAGACGATGTCGATAATGCTCGTGTCGCGCTTGACCAGGCTGAGCATCCACGTGAAGAGCATGAGGGTGGCGACGGCCAGCAGACCGGTCAGCCAGGCGGCGAGCAGCGGATTCACGAGGCCAGCTCCTTGAAGGCGGCGAGCGCGCGTGCGCGTCCCGTCTTGTGTTCGACGATCGGCGATGGGTAGTCGACTGCGGGATGGTCGCTGCGCCACGCCGCGAGACGTCGCGGATCGTGCAGCGCGGCCTTGGGCGCGTCGGCCAGTTCGGGCACGAAACGACGGATGAAGCCGCCGTCGGCGTCGAAGCGCTTGCCCTGGGTCCAGGGATTGAAGATGCGGAAATAGGGCGCGGCGTCGGTGCCGGTCGAGGCCGACCACTGCCAGCCGCCGTTGTTGTTGGCCAGATCGCCATCGATCAGATGGCGCATGAAGTGGCGCTCGCCCAGCCGCCAGTCGAGCAGCAGATGCTTCGACAGGAACATCGCGGTAATCATGCGCAGGCGGTTGTGCATCCAGCCCGTGCGCGCCAGCTGGCGCATGCCGGCGTCGACGATCGGGTAGCCGGTGCGCCCGGCCTGCCAGGCAGCGAGTTCATCGCCGTCGTCGCGCCACGCCACCGCCTCGGTGTGCAGCTGAAACGGCCGATTCATCGAGATGCGCGGGAAGCCGTCGAGGATGTGGCGGTAGAAATCGCGCCAGATCAGCTGCCGCATCCAGCCGCTCAGACCGTCGTCGCCGCCGTCGATCTGATCGTCGTTGGCAACCCGCGCTTCGCGCAGCGCGCGGCGCGGCGAGAGCAGGCCGAGGGCCAGCGCGGCCGACAATTCGCTCGTACCGGGCACCGACGGCGTGTCGCGCCGCGCGTGGTACGTGCCGGCCCGCGACGCCACGAACGCGTCGAGCCGCGCGCGCGCGGCCGCCTCCCCGGCCGGCCACAGATCGTCGCGCAGCGCCGACGGGTCGAAGTCCCCGAAACGATCGGGGATCGGATCCGGATCGCACGCCATCGCCGCGGACGGCGCCTCGATCGGCGGCTGCGGGGCCGATGCGTCGGAGGCGGCGTGAACGTCGAGCCAGCGCTTGCGAAACGGCGTGTAGACCTTGTAGATCGCGCCGTCCTGGGTGCGCACGCTGCCCGGCGGCAGGATGCACTGATCGTCGAAGACGCGCACATCGCGGCCGTCGGCGCGGAAGCGCTCTGCGACCGCGGCGTCGCGGCGCTGCTCGTTGACCTCGTGCTCGCGGTGGAACACGAGCGCGGTGCGATCGAGCGCATCGGCGAGCTGCGCGAGCGCGTCGGGCACGTCGCCGAAGTGCGGCGCGTCGATCAGGCGCAGCGGGACATTGCGCGCGGCGAGCGCATCCGAGAGCGCGATCAGGCTGCGGCGCAGCAGCTCGACCCGGGCGTCCGCCCAGTCGTGCGCGCGCCACTGCGCGGCGCTGACGACGAAGACCGCCACCACGTCGCCGCCGCTGCCGCGGGCGCGCGTCGCGGCGTCGTCGAGCGCAGCGTGATCGTCGAGGCGCAGATCGGCGCGCAGCCACACGAGCGGTCTCACGCGCGCACCGCCCGCGCGGGATCGAGGCCGAGCACGTGGCCGAGGGCCGACGGCAGATCGGCGTGGCGGTAGGTGAAACCGGCCTCGACGAGACGGTCGGGGCGCACGCGCTGGCTGGCGAGGACGGTCGATTCGCCCATCTCGCCGAAGAGCAGGCGGACCGCCGGCGTCGGCAGCGGCGCGATCGCCGGCCGGCCCAGGAGCGCACCGAGCGTGCGCGCGAAGTCACGCTGACGGATCGGCGCGGGCGCCACCGCGTTGAGCGTGCCGTCGACGTCGTCGTGCTGCAGCACGTGGTGGACGACGGCCGCGGCGTCATCGATCGACAGCCAGCTGAGCCACTGCGCGCCGTCGCCGATCGGACCGCCCAGGCCGGCCTGGAACGGCGGCAGCATCTTGGCGAGCGCGCCGCCGCCGGGCGAGAGCAGAACGCCGAAACGCAGCTGGACGAGGCGGGCGAAGGCCGAAGCCGGCTGCTGCGCGGCTTCCCAGCGCACCGCCAGATCGGCGAGAAAATCCGACGACGCGCGCGGCTCGGCGTCGTCGCCCAGCCAGATGTCGTCGCGATGCGCACCGTAGACGCCGATCGCCGAGGCGCCGATGAAGGCCCTGGGCGGCCGCGCGAGCGCGGCGAGCGACGCGATCAGCTTCTCGGTGGTGGCGACGCGGCTGTCGACCAGCGTGCGCTTGCGCGCCTCGTTCCAGCGCCCGCCGGCAATGTTGGCACCGTGCAGGGCGATCACGGCGTCGAGCCCCTCGAGGACATCGGCGTCGATTTCGCCGGTGCGGGCGTCCCAGCGCGCCGCGTCGGCGCCCGGCGGGGCCGCGCCGCCGCGCGGTCGCACGAGGCGGATCACCTCGTGACCGCCGGTGGTCAGCAGCGCGCACAGCGCCCTGCCGAGCAGGCCGCTCGCGCCGGTCACCGCCACCCGCAGGCGCGGACGGTCTTGGTAGCGCGCGTGCAGCGTAATGTCGTCGCGGGTGACGCCGCGGCGGTAGCGGAAGACCCGGTCGAGATCGGGGCGGACGACGAGCGGATCGGCGAGGCGGCCGAGCGGCCCGAGCGGCGGCGCGTAGGCGACCTGATCGTGCAGCACGCAGCCGTCGTCGCCCTCGGCTTCGAGACGGTGGAGATGGTCCCAGTGGGCGAACGGACCGCGGATCTGAACGTCGCGGAACTGCGCCGTGTCGCGGTCCGGTCCGCCCGGATCGACGCTGCGATGCTCGGCGACCCAGCGCAGCGCGACCGGCCCGCGCCGCATGCGGAAGGTGAGGCGGCTGCCGTCGACCAGGCCGCCCCGGGCGATGTCGTCGGTGCGGTCGATGACCTCGATCGCCTGCCAGGGCGGCACCAGGCGATCGAACGCGCCCGGGCGGGCGTGCCAGGCAAACGCTTCGTGGGGGCGAACCGGCAGAGAGACGCGGCTGTCGAAAGAAAGAGGCATGGGTGTCCTTTGCAGGTCCAGGCGTTGTTATATCACTGTTGAACCCTTCGCCTCGGACTTCGCCCCTCGCCGGCGTTTGGATGTGCGGCTGTCGAAGCCGTGTCCGCCGTGCACGCAAGAGGTCTTTCGCACGTTGCGCGCCGGCGGACGTCGCCCGATCAACGTCAGGCGGACTCGAAGAGGGCGAGCGTGCCGCCCGAAGGATCGCGGATCACCGCCATCTGGCCGTACTCGCCGAGCTGCCGCGCGGGATTCAGGATCGTGCCACCCTGCGCGGTGCACGCCTCGAGGCTGGCCGCGAGATCGGCGACCGTGATGTAAATCAGCCAGCCCGACGGCAGATCGGCGTTCTTGCCGCGCTTGTGGCACACGCCCGCCGCTGGCTTGCCACTGGCGTCGAGCATCGTGTAGTCGTCGTAGTCGCCCATCGACATCGGATGAACCTGCCACCCGACGACGGCGGCGTAGAAGTCGCGCAGGCCGTCGGCGTCGGCGACGGTGGTGTCGAGCCAGCCGATCGAGCCGACCGCGGGTTTCTCGGGCGCGGCGTCGCTCGATGCCTGGCTGGCTTCTTGGGTTTCGTTGCTCATGACGGGATCCTCCTTGCCGCGACCCTATCGCATTTCCAATCGACTGTCTGGCGTTTGTCCATGGTGAGGGGGCGATGCGGTCACGCGCCCAATACGCCCTTTCGCACGTTTGGCGAGAGGCGCGCGCGCTGCGATAATGGCGCTGCTCGTTCGTCTACCTGCCCTTCTGTCGGCCCCGCGGAGATTCCAACCCCATGCGTCTCGTCACCCGCGCTGATCTCGACGGTCTCGCCTGTGCCCTGCTGCTCGACACCTACGAAACCGTCGACGAGATCGTCCTGGTGCATCCGCAGGAGATCACCGACAAGACCGCCGACGTTCGCGCGGGCGACATCGTCGCCAACCTGCCCTACCACCCCAGCTGCGATCTGTGGTTCGACCATCATCTGCAGACCGCCTCGAACAGCCAGCCGCCCACCGACGTGCGCGGCCGCTTCCGGCTGGCGCCGAGCGCCGCGCAGGTCGTGTGGGAGCACTACGGCGAGGAAGCGCGCTGGACGACGCTGATCGCCGAAACCAACAAGGTCGACGCCGCGCAGCTGACCGAGGAAGACGTGCTTCGCCCGCAGGGCCACGTGCTGCTCGGCTATCTGCTCGATCCGCGCACCGGCCTGGGCGACGACGAAGCCTTCTTCCACCGCTGCTTCGACCATCTGCGGGCCGGCGGCAGCGTCGACGATCTGCTGCGCGCCGAGGACGTCGCCGCGCGGGTCATGCGCATGTTCGCGATGAACGAGGACTGCTGCTGGACGCTCAGCCATCACTCGCGGCTGATCGGCAACGTGGTCTTCACCGATCTGCGCCGGGTGAGCTCGCTGCCGGTCGGAAACCGCTTCCTGGTGTATACGCTTTTTCCCGAGTCGAACGTGTCCGTGCGCGTCCAGTTCAGCCAGCGACTCGACGCGGTCATGGTCAAGGTCGGCCATTCGATTTTCAACCGCACCTGCCAAACCAGCGTCGGCGAACTGATGTCGGAATACGGCGGGGGCGGTCATCGCGGCGCAGGTTCTGCGCCCCTCGACGTCCTGCATGCGGACATGAAGATCTACGCGATCCTCGACGCGCTGCAGGAGCACTGACCCCCAACCCCCAGCTTGATTCAGCCGCGCCCGCAGCACACGGCGCAGCGCTCCGGAGGATGCAGTGAGCGAACACAGTGAAGCGGGCGAACGCCCCCAGCGCATCGAGAGTGACGGGCTCGGCAGCAAACCCGTGCCCGCCGACGCGTACTACGGCATTCAGACCGCGCGCGCCAAAGAGAACTTCACCATCACCGGCGTGCCGATCCGCCATCACCGCAGCCTGATCCGCGCCCTGGCGATGGTCAAGCTGGCGGCGGCCAAGGCCAACCACGACTGCGGCGTGCTGCCGGAGACGCTGCTCGCGCCGATCACCCGCGCGTGCGAGGAGATCATGGCGGGCGCGCTGCGCCAGGAGTTCTGCATCGACGTGATCCAGGGCGGCGCCGGCACCTCGACCAACATGAACATCAACGAGGTGATCGCCAACCGCGCGCTCGAGCACATGGGGCACAGCAAGGGCGACTACACGCACTGCGATCCGCACGACCACGTCAACGCGTCGCAGTCGACCAACGACGTCTACCCGACCGCGCTCCGGCTCGCGATCCTGCTCTCGAACGAGGCCCTGGTCGAGCAGCTCGACCGGCTGACCCGCGCGCTGCACGACAAGGGCGAAGAATTCGAGGACGTCCGCAAGATCGGCCGCACGCAGATGCAGGACGCCGTGCCCATGACCCTCGGCCAAGAGTTCAAGGCCTGGGCGCGCAGCCTGGAGGGCGAGGTGAATGCGCTCAACAGCGTGCGCAAGAGCCTGCGCGAGGTCAACATGGGCGGCACGGCGATCGGCACCGGCATGAACGCGCCGAAAGGCTACGCCGAGCTCTGCGTCGGCCATCTCCAGCGCCTCACCGGGCAGCCCTTCCACCTCGCCTCCGACCTGGTCGAGGCGACGCAGGACACGCAGGCGTTCGTCCAGTATTCGGCGATGCTCAAGAGCCTGGCGATCAAGCTCTCGAAGATCTGCAACGACCTGCGGCTCCTGTCGTCGGGCCCGCGCGCGGGCCTCAACGAGATCAACCTGCGGCCGGTGCAGGCAGGCTCGTCGATCATGCCGGGCAAGGTCAATCCGGTGATTCCCGAGGTCGTCAACCAGGTGTGTTTCCAGGCGATCGGCAACGACCTGACGGTGACGCTGGCGGCCGAGGCCGGCCAGCTGCAGCTCAACGTCATGGAACCGGTGATGGTGCACGCCATCCTCGAGACGCAGACGATGTTCATGAACGCCGCGCGCACGCTGCGCGATCACTGCATCGTCGGCATCACCGCCAACCGCCAGGTGTGCGCCGAGTACGTCGAGCGCACGTTCTGGACCGCGACCGCCCTCGGGCGCCTGATCGGCTACGACCGCGCCGAGGCGGTGCTCGCCGAGGCCGAGCGCAGCGACCGCACGATCCTCGACGTCGCGCGCGAGCAGGAGCTGGTGACCGACGCCCAGATCGACAAGATTCTGGCGCTCGAGTCGCTCGACAGCTGATCGTTCCACCCCACGCACGCACGCAAGCGCCGATGACCACCACGACGACGACCGGCCCGACCCTGACGCTCTCGCTCTACCCGAACTGGCTGCGCCTCTTCGGCGCGGTCTTCGCCGCCATCGGGGCGCTCTTCGTCGTGCTCGTGCTGTTCACCAGCGTGGTGACGACCGAGGACGGTCGTCCGGCCGGGCCCGCGAACGTGCCCGTCCCGGCCGTCTTTCTCGCCTTCGGCCTGGGCCTGATGCTCGCGCGCGAGCGCACCGTGCTCGACCGCGCCACGGGCGAGCTGCGCAGCGAGCGCGGCTGGGGACCGTTCGTCGGCGTCAAGCGCTGGCGCCTGGCGCAGATCGAGCGCGTCGAGCTCGAGATCGTCCGCAGCGAGCACCGCGGCACCCGCAGCAGCTATTTCGTCGCGCTGCGCGGCACCGGGCTCCAGCGCAAGGTGATCTGGGGCACCGACGAAGCCAAGACCCGCGCCCAGGCCCGAGAGCTCGCGCGCTGGCTGGGCAAGCCGTTCGAGGGCTGAGCGCGGCCCGCTACCCCGCCATCGTCGCCAGCCGCGCCTCGACCGCCTCGAGCTCCTCGCGCTGGCGCGCGGCCTCGTCGCGCACGCGCTGGACGGCCTCGGGCTTGGCGCGGGTGACGAAGTTCTCGTTGGCGAGCTGCTTGTCGAGCCCGGCCAGGCGCTTGCGGCCGGCCTCGAGTTGCTTCTCGAGGCGCTTGTGCTCGGCCGCGCGGTCGGCGGCGCCCAGGCGGACCGCGGCGATGAAGTCGGCGTCGAGCGTGACCGCCGCGTCCGCCGGCGCCTCGGCGTCGTCCGACGCGTCCTCGAAGACGAGCTGCTCGGCGCGCGTCAGGCGCTCGATGATCGGACCGCAGGCGCGCAGCACGTCGCCGATGTCGCGATTGCGCACCCCGATCGCCAGATCGATCTTCGCCGCCGCCGCCAGATCCTGCTCGGCGCGCAGCGCGCGCACCGCGCTGATCAGGCGCGCCGCGGCGTCGACGCCCGCGGTCTCGGCCGGCCAGTCGTGCGCCATCTCCGCCGCCGGCCACGACGCCGTGATCAGATGCCCGTCGTGGCCGAGCGCCGACCACAGATGCTCGGTGACGAACGGCAGGAACGGATGGAAGAGCTTGAGGTAGTCGGCGAACACGCGGCTGACCACCGCCGGCGTCTCCGCCGCGTCGGCCAGGCCCGGCACCTTGATCGCCTCGAGATAGACGTCGCAGAACTGACTCCAGAAGTCGCCGCGAATCTGCTCCGCTGCGTCGCCGAAGTGATAGCCCGCAAGGCGCGCGTCGATGCGCGTGATCAGCTGACGCATGCGGCCCAGCATCCAGCGGTTGACCGGATGCTCGATCGCTTCAGGCAAGGCCAGATCGGCCGGCGACGCGCCATCCATCGTGCGCTGCACGAGCTTGGCCGCGTTCCAGATCTTGTTGACCAGGCGCTTGCAGCCGACGATGCGCTCCTTGCCGAGCTTCAGGTCCTTGCCGGGCGCGTTGCCGAGCAGCAGCGACAGGCGCATCGTGTCGGCGCCGTGCTCGGCGATCGTGTCGAGCGGATCGACGCAGGTCGCCGGCTTCGACTTCGACATCTTGTCGCCGTCCTTGTCGAGGATCAGGCCGTGCAGATAGACCGTGCGGAACGGCACCTCGCCGGTGGCATAGGTCGTCGCCAAGATCATGCGCGCGACCCAGAAGAAGAGGATGTCGTAGCCGGTCTCCATCACCGAGGTCGGATGGAAGCGCGCAAAGTCGGGGCTCTCGGCCAGCAGCTGGCGCAGATCGCGCGCCGGATCGGCCGCCAGATCGGGATCGACCAGCGTGCTCCACGTCCACAGCGCCGACGAGAACCACGTGTCGAGCGTGTCGGGATCCTGCGTCCAGCCGTCGGCCGCGGGATCGCCCGACGGCGGACGATGGCCGACGTACATGTCCTCTTCGCCGCGGTACCACACCGGGACGCGATGGCCCCACCAGATCTGGCGCGAGATGCACCAGTCGCGCAGGTTGTCGATCCAGTGGAAGTAGGTCTTGGCCTCGTGCTCGGGCAGGATCTCGATATCGCCCGCGTCGACCGTGTCGCGCAGCACCTGGCGCAGGCTCAGCGTCTTGCCCTTCCACGGCACCGCCGGCTTGTTGACGTCGATGAACCACTGCGCCTTGGGCAGCGGCTCGATCGCCTTCTTCGAGCGGTAGCAGAGCGACATCGACTGGCTGTACGGACGCGCCTCGACCAGCAGCCCGGCCGCGTCGAGCTCGGCGGCGAAGGCCTCGCGGCATTCCGCGACCGTCATGCCGGCGTAGTGCGGCCCGGCCGCCTCGGTCATGCGACCGTCTTCGCCGATGATCTGGATCAGCGGCAGATTGTGGCGCTGCGCGATGTCGAAATCGGCGTGGCTGTGCGCCGGCGTGACGCCGAGCGCGCCCGTGCCGAACTCAGGATCGACGTGCGGATCGCCGACCACGCGGATCGTGATCGTCGGCCCCTTCGGCCACGGCACCTCGTAGGTCTTGCCGATGTGCGCGCGGTAGCGCTCGTCGTCGGGATGCACGGCGATCGCGGTATCGCCGAGCTTGGTCTCGGGACGGCTCGTGCCGACCTCGAACGGGCCGTACTTCATCGTGTAGAAGGTCGCCGGGCGCTCCTCGTGGTAAATCTCATCGTCCGACACCGTCGTCTGCAGATAGGGATCCCAGTTGACGATGCGCGGCGCGCGGTAGATCAGGCCGTCGCGGAACATGCGCGCGAACACCGCGTTGACGCAGCGGTTGAGCTGCGGATCCATCGTGTAGCGCTCGCGCGTCCAGTCGCAGCTCGCGCCCATCGCGCGCACCTGCTCGCGGATGCGATCGCGCGACTGCGCCACGAAGTCGGCGATCGACGCGACCAGCTTCTCGCGGCCGAGCGCGGCGCGCGGATCGGGCATGCCCTCGGCCTGCAGCTTGCGGATCACGACGCTCTCGGTCGCGATCGCGGCGTGGTCGGTGCCCGGCAGCCAGAGCACGGCGTCGCCCGCCATGCGCCGCCAGCGCGCCATGACGTCTTCGATCGCCAGCATGACCGCGTGGCCGAGATGGAGCGTGCCGGTCGCGTTCGGCGGCGGCATCGAGATGGTGAACGCCGGGCGCGCGGGATCGTCGCTCGGCTGAAACGCGCCGGAAGCTTCCCAGCGGCGGTAGATGTCGGCTTCGTGCGTCTGCGGCTCGAAGTAGGCGTCGAGAGACATGATGGCGGCGTCCTGTGCGGATCCTGGAAGTGAAGGCGGCGCGCAGCGCGCGGCGCGCGCGGCACCGGTCGGGGGCTTGATTGTATCGCGCCGCGACCGCGCCCGACTTCTTAACAAACCCTATACAGCCGGCCAGGTTTTTCATTACAATTGTGGGGTCTGTCCCGTATTTTTGTCTCTGCTGCATCGGACCGCGCACCCCGCGGACGTTGGTGTCTCGACCGCCGCCATCATCGAGTCCTATAGACATCGATCAATCGGCGCACGTATGTCTTAGCGAATGAGTCAGGAGGGACCATGCATCCGACGACCGAGCCGAACGCGAAACCGCTCGACGCCATCGATCCGGCTGATCTGCTCGAAACCCTCGAGCCCACACCCGATCTGATGGATCTCAGCGGCTATCTCGGCGGCGCGCACCTGAGCGAGGATGCGCGCCTGCTAACCGATTTTTGGCGCCGCTACTTCGACGATCCGCAAACGCCCAAAGCGTCGCAGAAGCGCGCGCATCAGCTCACCCCTGATCTCGAGCGCGAGATCGCGCGCAAGCTGTTCCCACCGCCGCAGCCCGTGCCGCGCAGCACGCGTCATCTGCTGATCGTCGACATCCACACGCTCCACGGCCTGTCGCGGGTTGCCAACCTGGTGGCCGAGGGCATGATCGACACCGTGATGATCACGGCGCATCCGGATCCGGAGCAGACCAATCCGTACTTCACCGCCATCGCCCGCAACCGCGGCGCCGCGGTGGACCGCCCGACGGCCGCCGCCGCCGCGGCGCTGGAGACGATGCTCGAGCGCGCCAGCGGCGACCACGCCGACGCGCCCCAGCGGCCGAGCACGCCGCGCATGATCGAGCTCGGCACCGCGCGCACGCTCAAGCAGATGGTGCTGCTGCTGCGCGATCCACAGTCGCCCAACGGCGTGCGCGAGGGCGTCGAGGAGCTGATCGTCGCCGTACGCTCGTTCAGCGCGCTGCGCACCCAGCTGACTTTCACCAAGCTGCTGCCGCAGCTGCGGATCCATCTCTTCCCCTACGATCCACATCTGGCCGAGGACGATCGGGTGGTGCCGATCGATCGTCATCACTGGTCGGACAGCCCGCTCGCCAGCCGGCTGTGCGCCACCGAGTTCCTCAAGATCCGCCACAACGCCCGCCGCGGTGACTGCGCGCCATGGCCCGACATCGCGTCGTGGCTGCCGCCGTCGGCGCCGCGCACCTGACCGCATCGGCGGCGCGTGGGCCCGACGATCTTTGCACCCGCGGCGCGCGCCGCGCTGCGGGAACGTCTCTACCAGCTGACGCCCGAGACCCCGCGGCGATGGGGACGCATGGTGCCCGCGGCGATGGTCGAACATCTTGGCTACCAGATCGAGCTGGCGCTCGGCGACCGCGAGATGGCGCCGATGCGCTCGATCCTGCGGCTGCCGCCGTTCAACTGGCTGGCGATCTACGCGATTCCGTTCCCGCGCAACATCAAGACGCCCGACGCACTCGTACCGCCCGCCGAGCCGGCGGCTCTCGACGCGGCGCGCGATCAGCTCGACGTTCTGATCGCGCGCGTCGTGGCGCTCGGTCCCGACGCGCTCGGCGACAGCCCGCATCCGCTCTTCGGCCGCATCTCGGGCCGCGCCTGGGGCCGCTTGATCTACCGCCATATCGAGCACCATCTGCGTCAATTCGGCCTCTAGCCGCGCGCGATGAATACGCGGCAGCTGCCGCTTGACGCCCGCTTCGCGGCTCGCGTACGCTCGTTGTCCGGGTGCCGGGATGCGCCCACGCTCGAGAAAGATCGCATCATTCCCACCACGCCGCGCACGCTCGGTGCGCGACCAGACGACTTCGACACGCTGCCCCGACCGTCGAGCTGATCGGCAGCGACAACCTCGGAGACGTCTCATGTCCTCAGCCACCGCGCTGCCCTCCCCGCTCCGTCCCCAGCACCATGCCTCCGCGCCGTCGCCCGACGCGCTACGCCTCGATGCGCGCCGTTTGCTGCGCAACGCGCGCCGCGTCGATCCCGACGCGCTGACCCGCATGCGCCGGCTCGACACCCTCGCATCGGTCGCGTCCGACGCCGCGCTCAGCGAACGCGTGCGGCTCAAGCACGCGCTCGCGGTCGTCGCCCTCGAGCACGGTTTCGACAGCTGGTCCGCCTGCGTGCACAGCGCGCGACAGCCGGCCGCGCCGGACGCCGATCTGCCGCGCGATCTGATGTACGTACGCGGCCACGACGTGCTGCTCAACCGCTGGTTCGCGCGCTACGACGAGGCCGCCGCATCGCGCGCCGACGCCGGCGGCTATCTGCTGCCCTACCGGCATCAATTCTTCGTCTGCGAGGCCGAGGGCATCCGCCTGCTCGGCCTCGATCCCGACGATCCCGACTGGGCGCGCATCGGCTGGGACTGGGTGCAGCCGCGCGATCCGGTGGCCTGGCAACGCCTGCACGCGGCACGCCTGCGCGCGATTGCCCGCGGCTGACGCCGGTGGCCTGAACGTAGAAGCGGGCGAAGCGATAGCGT
>JBCCOR010000024.1:0-16535 GCA_039025295.1 Acidobacteriota bacterium | reverse complement strand
GCGACGCGTCGGTCGCCGACGCCGCCGGCGCGCCATCCGGCGCGCGGCCGCGGGTGGGGGTGTGCCTCGTCACCCACAACGACGCCGACGATCTGCCCGACTGCTTCGCGGCGGTGCGGGCGCTCCGGCATCGGCCGCTCGACGTGGTCGTGGCCGACTGCGCGAGCGGCGACGACAGCGTCGCCCGTGCCCGCGCGTTCGCCGCCGCCATGGCCGGCGCGGAGGACGTGCGGGTGATCGTGCGGCCGCTCGGGCGCAACCGCGGCTTCGCCGGCGGCATGAACGCGGCCTTCGCGGCGACCGATGCGCCCTTCCTGCTGACGCTCAACGCCGACGCCCATCCCGCGCCCGATTACCTCGATCGGCTGCTGCGACACGCCGTCGATGCGGATGCGCGCGTCGGTGCCGTCACCGGCCGGCTGACGCGTCCGCCCGACAGCGGCGGCGCGCGGCGGCTCGACGCCTGCGGCATGTTCCTGATCCGCAGCTGGCGCCATCTCGACCGCGGCAGCGGCGAGGTCGATCGCGGCCAGTACGCGACGCCGGCGCGGGTCTTCGGCGGCACCGGTGCGGCGACGCTGTGGGTGCGGCGCGCGCTCGACGACGTCGCGTTTCCGCCGGCGCTCGTCGATCCCGACGATCGCGACGCGCCGGCGGTCTTCGATCCCGACTTCCACACCTTCCGCGAAGACGCCGAACTCGCGTTTCGCCTGCAGGCGCGCGGCTGGGACGCGATCTACGAGCCGTCGGCCCGCGCCGTGCATCGACGCAGCAATCTGCCCGGGCGGCGACAACGGATGCCGGCCTTCATCAACCGTCACACGCTCAAAAATCGCTATCTGCTGCGTGCGTATCACCAAACCGCCCGCAACGCGCTCGCCACGCTCGCGCCGACCCTCGTGCGCGACGCGCTCGCGCTCGGCTACGTGCTGCTGTGCGAACGCACGTCGCTCGGGGCCTACGCGTGGCTGTGGCGCCATCGCGCGCGGCTGCGCGCCCGGCGGCGCTGGCTGATGGCGCGCAAAACGCACGCGCTCGCGCCATGGTTCGCGCGCGATCAGCAGCCGCTGTGCCGCGCGTTGCCTCGGGCTGCTGCGATCGAACCGCCCGCCGATTAGCCGATTAGACGGGTCCCTGACGGCGCGCGCCTAGTCTGTCGTATTGCCTTGCGATGCTGCGCAATGGGTGCGGTTCATCGCGCACTGTTCATCTTGTGTCGACCCTATTGCTTACGCTGCGTGCCCGCCACTGACTCCATCGCTCGTCCGGTCATCCGACAGCTGACGTGGAACCGCGTTGCGGCGCAGCGGGGCTTGCGCCGTCGGCTGCTGCGCGCGCTGACGCGGCATCCCGGCGGCCGCGCGCCCGATCGGCGGCGCGCGCTGGTCGACGACGTGCTGGCGCAGCTCGAGCAGGCCCAGGCGAACGCGTCCGCGCCGCTGCCGCTGGCGTACCGGTATCGCCTGGCGTTCACGGCGGCGTTCGAGTCGCTGCGCGACGACGACGCGGTCGAGGTGGCCGACTCGCCGGAGACGGTGGATCGCGCCCGCGCGCTGCGCGCGCAGCTCGAAGCCCTCGAGCCCGGTCCGCGCCGGGCGTTCTTCCTGCATGTGCTCGGCGTGTCCGACGAGCGGATCGCGCGCCGCCTGGCGCGTCCGTCGGGTGAGATCACGCGCTGGCTCGGCGCGGCCGGGCGCGCGCTGCAGGCTGCGGATCCCGAGCTGTCACGGCTGCCGCGCCCGGCGCTGCGCCGCATGCTCCTGGCGCGGGGCGACGGCGGCTCGGCCGAGGGCGATGCCTGCAGGCGGTGCCGCGCGTCGCGGATGGACTGCCCGTCGCCGGCCGATCTGTGGGATGCCGCACACGGCGCCGCGCCGCGCTCGCGCAACGTACACGCACTCGATCGCGCGGTCACCTGCGCGGTGTGCGCCGCCGGCTGGCAGCTGGCCCGGGATCTGCGCCCGCCGCGCCGCCTGCGTTCGCGCACCCTGCGCCGGCCGCTGGGCGCTGCGCGCGGTCGCGCCGGGCTGGCCGCCGGGGCGATGGGCGCGTCGTCGCGTCATCCGCTGCAGATCCTCCAGCTCGCCGTGCTCAGCGTGGCGCTGCTGCTCGCCTCGGTGCTGATCTTCGTCGCCAGCCATCAGCAGCTGACGCACGCGGTGCGCTCGTCGTCGTCATCGTCCACCGCGCCCGCGCCGATTGCGGCCTCGACGCCGCCGGTACGCGGCCCGGTCGAGCTGCTGCAGCCGTCATCGCGCAGCGCCGACGCCGCACACACCCGGACTGCGACGACCCGCGACAACGCAGCCCTGCCGCGCGACGACTTCGTTGTGCGCTGGACCGGCGGCGTGCGCATGCGCTTCGACATCCAGCTCTACCAGACCGACAGCGACCGCCTGCTGTGGCAGACGCGCAATTTGCCCACGCCGCAGGCGCAGGTGCCGAAGCACGTCTTCGATCGCGTGCCCGATCACGCGGCGCTGCACGCGATCATCACGCGGCGGAGCGAGTCGAGCGAGCTGTCGATCCGCGGCGTCGACTGGATGGCGCCGCGCGGCGCGCGCGCGGCGCAGGAGCCCTGGCGCGACACGCGGCGCCTGCCGCTGCGGCTGGCGCCGGGCAGCGGCCCCTGAGCGCGGCCGCGCGACGGTTTACGGCGTCGGGATGTGGCGGATGATCAGATCGCGCAGCGAGGTGTTTTGCATGCCGCGCAGCTGGGCGAGCAGCTTGCCATTCTTCGGGAAGCGGCGGCTGAAGGGATAGCCCATCGGCCGCTGGTCGGGCCAGGGTCGGCC
The DNA here is from genome assembly GCA_039025295.1 of Acidobacteriota bacterium. Lineage (GTDB taxonomy): Bacteria > Acidobacteriota > Thermoanaerobaculia > Multivoradales > J023 > JBCCOR01. The sequence continues at coordinate 13,740 of JBCCOR010000024.1, read as the reverse complement.
GAGCGCGCCGCACATGCTCACCGACCCGCAGGTCGAGCCGTAGCCGCCCATGTCGATGTCGTTGGTGGTGACCATCGCCATCAGCTGGAAGCGCATGCCGCCCGGGTTGCCGCGCGGCAGCAGCAGGTTGTAGGGCCAGCCGCACTCGCAGTAGTCGCCGACGGGGTCGGGATCGGCGTCGGGCACGCCCAGTGGCGTCTCGAGCACCGGTGGCCGCAGCCCGGCGCCGCTGACCTTCTTGATCACCGAGGACTCGAACGAGGCGCGGAAGACGATCGTCTGCGCTTCGCCCGGCAGATTGGCCTGGAACGTGTCGAGTTCGATCCAGCTGCGTCGATCGTTGGCGCGGTCCTGGGGCGCCAGCCACAGCCGGATGGTGGCCAGCAGATCCTGGTCGTCGCGGTTCTCGACGCGGATGAAATAGGCCCAGTCCTGTTCGCTGTCGAGATAGGTGATCGGGATCGGATCGCCGCCGGTCGTCGGGGTGAACGTCGCCGTGCGGAACAGCGTGCGCAGCTCGTCGGTCGAAACGCCGCTGGCGCGAGAGAAGTCCTGATCCCAGGCGGCGCCGCCGAACATACTCTCGCCGTAGGCGCGCTTGTCGACGGTGACGTCGCTGAAGTCGGGGATCTGATCGGCGTTGGCGAGAATGATGTCGGTCGACGGCGTGATCACGTCGCTGTTGCGGCTGCGGATGATCACGTTGGGTGCGTCGCTGAAGTCGTTGCGCGGCTGCTTCTCCTGCAGATCGAACACCATGTCGTCGAGATGCTGGTGCCAGCGGTAGAACACCGGATCCATCGTCGACGTCCAGGTCGGAAGCATCGGACCGGGCGGCACATCGAGTCCGGTCGCCAGGCCGATCAGCGCGTGGCCGACGTTGTGGTAATCGCCGTAGAAGTTGGGGAATGACGCCGGCGGCAGGCCGGGCTCCGGACCGGGCGGCGACGGCGTGATCGAGTCGATATTGGACTCCATCGTGTCGCCGAAGTTGTCGATCGTGACGGCGATCGGGTTGTTCACATCCTGGCCCTGCGAATAGACGCCGGTGTCGATCGCCGTCTGCAGCCGCGTGCGCCAGCTGGCGAACTGCGCCACGGTGACGAAGGGCAGATCGCTCGGTGTGACGTTCGCCGGGCGCGCGGTCAAGCCCGGCAGGCCGGGATCGTACGGTTCGGCGATCGGCGTGGTGAAGTCACCGTACGGCACGATCGGCGGGAAGCCGATTCCCAGACGCTCGGTGGCGTAGCGCGTCAGCATCTGCTGATGCATCTGCAGGAAGAGCTCGCCCTGGCGATCTTTGAGCTGGCCGTTGACGCCGAAGAACGGGTAGACGATGTGCCAGTGGTTGTGGTGCTCGTTGAAGAACGGATCCTCGCGCCAGTAGTCGAGCAGCGTCTCGTCGAGGACGCCGTCCGGGCGCCGACGCGGGCGGCGGTCGGGATGGCGATCGAACGGACGGCGTCCGCGCAGGAGATGGGCTTCGCGCTCGAAGAAAGTCGGCATGCGCAGGCGGCGTCCCTGCGGATGGTGGGTGATGAAGACCATCAGCGCGTGCTTGGCGAGATCGACGCCGTCGAGCGCAGCCGCGTCTTCGGCGGCGGCCAGCACCCGTTCGAGGGCGGTGTCGCCGTCGGATGTCTCGCCGGCGAGCGCGTAGAAGCGATCGATCCATCCGGCGGCGCGGCGCGCCTGGGCCGGGTCGAACTGGAGAAAGTACGGCGGCGTCGTCGGACTGCCGGCGTCGGACGCCGCGGCGTCGACGACGCTGGCATCGACGGCGGGCGCGGACCGTCCTGTGATCGCGGCTGTCGCGTCGAACGGTGAGCGTGTCAGAAGATCAAAGGTGGCTTCGCGCAGCTGAGAAGGATCGACCATGGTGGAGCAATTCCCGTGTGCATGGGACGGCGGCCATCATGTCGCGCCGTCGTTCGAGTGGAGCCCGTCAGAGACGTGATGAAACACAGAAGAACTTTGACCTTACGGCAGCGCGGCCGCAAGCGCCCCAGGGCGGCCGCGTCTCATCGTGCGGGGAGGTATGCGCACCTCGGGTAGCAGGGTCGATCCGGACTCGCTGTAGATCGTCAGGCGTCGGACGCTGCGCCGTCGGCTGCTTCTTCCGTACCGACGTCGATGCCGAGCGCGGGATCGCCGGCGAACGCAGCCAGCGCTTCCTGCTCGCTGTCGTGAACGTCGAGCAGCGGTAGAACCTGGCTGAGCTCGAGCACGTCGCGCACGCGGCCGATGACGTGCAGCAGCTTGGTGCGCGAGCCGAGGCGATTGGCCATACGCACGCTGGCGACCAGCTCGCCGATGCCCGCGCTGTCGATGCGGGGCACGCCCGAGAGGTTGAGCAAAATGCCTTTCCACCCTTCGGCGACCAGCGCGTTCATGACCTCGCGCAGCATTTCGTCGCCGACGCCGGCCACCAGGCCGCCGCGCAGATCGACGATGATCACGTCGCCGCTGTGGCGCACATCTACTTTCATCCCGTGAGCTCCTTGGTCTGTGGCGTCGCCGCCGCATCGATCGGACCCGCATGATAGCGCGCCGCGTCACGGGATGCGTCAGCTACACTTGCGCCCACCATTGCCAACCTGGAAGGAGGCTTCTCGAGATGTGGATTCTTCGTTCGCTCGTCGTGCGCTGCGCGCTGGCCGCGCTGCTGCTTGTGGGATGTCTGGCCGGATGGGCGCAGGCCGCCGACGCCGCGGACGCGTCGCGCGCGCCGCTGATCGTGATTCTCGACGCCTCGGGCTCGATGTGGGGCCAGGTCGACGGCGAGAACAAGATCGTCATCGCCCGGCGCGCGCTCGCTGATCTGGTCGACGCGCTGCCGGCGGCGTCGCATCTCGGGCTGGTCGCCTACGGCCATCGACGCAAGGGCGACTGCGACGACATCGAGACGGTCGTGCCGCTCGGGGTGCTCGACGCGGCGGCGCTCAAGGCCAAGGTCGACGCGCTGCAGCCGACCGGCAAGACGCCGATCACGGCCTCGGTCGAGCGCGCGCTCGAGATCGTCGAGGCGGGCGGCGCGGCGGCGACGATCATCCTGCTCAGCGACGGCCTCGAGACCTGCGGCGGCGATCCGTGCCGGGCGGTGCAGCTGGCGCGCGAAGCCGGCACCGAGCTCGTGCTGCACGTGGTCGGCTTCGACGTCGCCAACGAAGACCTCACCCAGCTGCAGTGCATGGCCCAGGCCGGCGGCGGCCTGTACCTCGCCGCCGACGACGCTGCCGGCCTGTCGAGCGCGCTCGATCAGGCGGTCGCGATGCCGGTCGACGTGCCGGCCGGGCGCCTGCTGCTGCACGCCACCGCCGACGACGCGCGCATCGACGCGGCGATCTTCGTCACCCATCCCGACGGCCGCCAGGCGGGCGGCGGCCGCACGTACACCGGCCCCAACACCAACCCGCGCGCGATTCCCCTGGCCGACGGCACGTACGACGTCCGGGTGCAGGCGGTCGGCCTCAAGGGCGCGTACGAGCGCACGTTCTCGATCGAGATCACGGGCGGCGGCACGGTCGAAAAGACCGTCGACTACAGCACGGGCGAGCTGACGATCGGCGTCACGCGCAACGGCGCGCTGTCCGACGCGACCTACCGGGTGTACACGGCCGACGGCGAGGACCGCACGCAGGCAGCGTCGGGACGCCTCTACGACTCCGACGCGCGCAATCCCGCGCGGGTCAAGCTCACCGCCGGCCGCTACGACGTGTCGGTGAAGCTGATCGACGTCGAGAACAAGCCGACGATCACCTTCGACACCGTCGAGATCGCGCGCGACGCGCCCCAGCATGTGCAGCACGACTACGTGTCGGGCACCCTGCAGGTGGGCGCGGTGCGCGCCGGCGAGCGCGTCGACGCGGTGGTCTCCGTGCGCCATCTCGACGAGAACCGCAGCGTCGCGCAGTCGCGCACCTACACCGGTGAAAAGACCAACCCGCGCACCTTCGCGCTGCTGCCGGGCCGCTACGCGGTGGCGGTCAAGACGGTCGGCAAGGGCAGCGAGACGCGCACGGTCGAGGTCGAGATCGCGGCGGGCGAGACGGTTGCGCGCGAAGTCGACTTCGACGGCTGAGCACATCGCCTCGGACCGCAGCGTCTCGGACACTGCGAGATCTCGCGCGCTGCGAGGGGCGTACTGCGTCGCTGACGGGGCGACTCGCGGTGAATTTGGTTGGGATCGTCACTTTTTTCGGGCATCACTTCGTGATTTGGGTCGCGCGACGCGTTGTATAGAGCAGAGACCCTGTTCAACGCGCGTCCGCCTGCCGCTGCGTCATCCCGCCGCGCGGCCGCGATGCGCCCAACCCGGAGGATCCATGCCTCATCTGTTCTTGTCCGTTCATCGCAGACGATGTTCGCCCTTCACGACCCTGCTGACCGCGGCCGCCCTGGCCGCCGTGCTCTTCGTTGGGGCCGCGCCCGCGGCGGCCGACGCGCCGGCGCGCGGCTACGCCCAGCGCGCGTGCGGCTTCGACATGGACCGCGACGGCATCGTCGGTGAGCCCGAAGACTGCAACGTCTGCGATGGCACGGTCGACGACGGCGATCCGGTCGACAGCCTCGCCGACGTGATCTACGTCAGCTGCGCCGCCGAGGTCGTCGCGGGCCAGCCCGCCGGCAGCGACCACGCCGGCTGCGGTGCACCCGGCGACCCGTGCGCCACGATCGGCTACGCCTTCGGCACCATCGCCGACGGGCCGTCCGACGGCGCGGAAGACATCGTTTGCTTCCGCAACACCTGCATCGAAGAAAACCTGACCCCGCGCGAGGGCTACGGCGGCGTCACCGGCACGTACCTGCAGTCGGCGTCGGGCTCGGCGACGCGCGACTGGCATTTGCCGACCGATCCGGTGATGCTGGTCGGCTGGGACGTCGACAACGACGGCGTCTATCCGCCGATGGACGCCGACCACACGGCGATCCTGGCGCCGCCCGAGACCTGCCCGGGCACGCCCAACGCGGCCTGCACCGCCGCGCCGATCCTCAACCCGACCGACAGCCGTCAGCGCTTCCACCAGAAGCTCGACGAGCGCGCGATTTACCTCGCCAACGGCCTCGACCACATCGAGATGGCGCACTTCACGGCGCGCGACTACGGTCGGCACACGCTCACCTGGAACTCGGGCTTCTTCGATCTGCATCAGCATCCGCTGGGTACCAAGCCCGACAACCCGAGCGAGTACATCTACCTGCACGACATCGAGGCGACGGACATCAACCGCGACTCGAATTACAACAGCCGCTCGTCGGCGATCAACAGCTTCAACTGGCAGACCCACTATCTGCTCTTCGAGAACGTGTCGTTCACCGACAACGGCCACTGGTTCTCGCGCGGCGGCGGCACCTATGGCCCGAGCGAATACGGCCCGATCCGCTGGCGCAACCTGACGCTGACGCTCGACGCCTGCAAGCCGCCAACGGCCTCGACCTGCGATCCCGACACCGATCCGACCTGCCCGCAGGGCAACGTCTGCCTGAGCGCGACGGGCAACTGCGAGCCGGGTCCGAGCGACACGTGTGACACCCGCACCTCGACCTCGTGGAAGATGTGGGGCTACTACACCGGCGTCGACATTCTCGACTCGGTGATCGACGCCAACACGCTGAACGCGCCCAACCCGACCAGCGACGGCAAGGCGCGCGGCGTCGACATCGCGCAGTGCTCGCAGGACTGGGTGGTGCGCAACAACGCGCTGCTCGACTTCAACAGCGCGATCGAGGTCAATCCGGTGTCGAACGGCGCCTGCGACGGCAACAAAGACGGCGGCGGCCTGATCACGACGCTCTACGCGCGTCCGGTCACCGATCTGCTCTTCGCCGAGAACGACATCCGCCACGAGGCGCCGACCGGCATCCTCGACGTCGGCATCTCGCTCAAGCCGGGCGGCGATCAGTACCCGAACCAGGTGATCGGTGACGTCACGATCCGCAACAACACGATCACCTCGCTCGACGGCCTCGAGACCTGCATCGAGGTGCGCTCGGGCCACGGCTGGGACGGCAGCGATCCGGCCTATCCGGTGGCGGCGGTGCCGGGCACGGTGCGCATCCTGCACAACACCTGCTACAGCCCGATCACGCAGCAGGGCGCGATCCGCATCGGCCATCCGTTCGGCAGCAACCAGACCACCATGCAGCAGGATCTGGTGGTGCGCAACAACCTGGTCGGCGGCAAGGGCACGAGCGCGGCGAACATCGCGGTCAGCTACGCGCCGACGAATTTCGTCGCCGGCGGCAACGCCTGGGATCCCGACGGCGACTTCCGCTGGAACACGGCGACCGACACCCGCATCGACTTTGCGACGTGGAACACGACGGTCGGCGACACCGGCGCGGGCGAGTGCGTGCCGCTGCTCGAGACGACGTCGGGCACGCTCTCGACCGGCGATCCCGCGCCGGTCGACGGCGACGTGCATCTGCATCCGGCCGATCTCTGCGCGCGCGAGCGCGGCGCCGATCCGTCGATCGGATCGTCGGGTTCGGCGGTGGCGATCGACATCGACGTCGAAGCGCGTCCGTACGCCACCGGCTGGGACGCGGGCGCCGACGAGGTACTGCCGCGTCCGCTGACCGAGCCGCCGCTGCGCTATCACCTGGCGCCGGACGGCGTCTTGGCCTACGGCACGACCGGCACGACCCTGACGCTTTCGACCGACCAGAACGCCAACTGCAGCTACGCGACGTCGGCGGGCGTGCCCTACGGCGACGCGTCGCGCGTGGCGTTCACGGCGACGGCGGGCGGCACGCAGCACAGCGTGGCGGTCACCGGTTTGACCAGCGGCGGCAGCTATGCCTACTACGTGCGCTGTGAGAACACGGGCGCGGTGGCCAACGCCGACGACGCGACGATCGCGTTCGACGTCGCGGGCCTCGACGTGGGTCTCGTCGGCCGCTGGACCTTCGACGACGGTTCCGGCTGCACGGCCGCCGACGCGGCCGGCAGCCACGACGGCACGCTCGAGCCGGGCTGTTCGGGCAACGCGCCGTCGTGGGTCGCGGGCGAGATCGGCACGGGCGCGCTCGACTTCGACGGCGTCGACGACTACGTCGAGGTGTCGCACGCGTCGGCGCTGACCCTGACCGGCAGCCTGACGATCAGCGCCTGGATCCGCGCCGACGACTTCGGCGACAGCAAATACGGCCGCATCGTTGCGAAGCAGAAATACGTCGGCGGCTTCGGCGGCGGCTACTCGTTCTACATGGGCGACGTCGCCAGCGGCAATCCGCCGGGCACCGACACGGTCTGCGCCAACATCGGCACGGCCTCGTTCGGCTGCGCGACCAACGGTTCGATCAGCCTGAACACGTGGCATCACGTGGTGATGGTCTACGACGACGCGTCGTCGGAGGTGCGCTTCTACGTCGACGGTTCGGCGGCGGGCAGCTTCTCGACCAGCTCAGGCCCGGGCTCGAACACGGTGCCGCTGCGCATCGGCGACCGCGACGATCTCAAGCGCAGCTTCGACGGCGAGATCGACGACGTCCGCCTGTGGAGTCGCGCCCTGAGCGCCACCGAGATCGCCGATCTCGCGACCGGCATCTGATCGAAGCGATCTTCTACGCTTAGAAAGAGCGGATCTGGCGATCCGCTTGTGCGCCCGGTCCCTGCGGGGATCGGGCGCGTTTTTGATTGGGGAAGGCGCTCAGGCGTCGGGTCGATCCGCGCGGGTCGGCCAATTCTGGCGGCGGATGGCGCGCGCGAGCTGTGGTTCATGCAGGTCGAGCAGCGTCAGCGAGGCGTCGCCGCGCTCGTACTGCTCGAGCCAGTGCCGGCGGTGTTGGAGCACGAAATCCCCGTCGCGCAGCCCGAGGCGCTTCAGCGTGAACAGGGCGCGCTCTCGGTAGGCGTCCGGTAGGGCGTCGGTGAGGATCAGCTGGCACGATGGCAGCGTCACTGCGAACCAGTCGTCGTGCACGTCGTACGGATCGAGCATCTTGGCGGACGGCGCGTTGCTCTTCTTGCGATTCATGCGGTCGGACGCGTAGCGGTAGTTCGACCACGTGAAGGTCAGCGCGGGATTTTCGTGCCGGCTGACGAAGTGATCGATCGTGCCCGAGGGAATCCGCATGCCGGCATAGCCGCAGCGGTGCGAAAAGCCGGCGGCCAAGGCGGGGCGGACGGCGTTCCAATACGTGCGCTCGTTGACTGCGGGCGGGCGCTGTTTGAGGTCTTCCGGCTCTGGGACGATCTCGACGCGGATCATGATTCCGTCGCCGCTTCGGGCTGCAGCGCGGTGACGATCCAGCGCGGCCAGAACGGATCGAGATCGCCCAGGACGCGCTTCAGCTCGTCGTGGATGGCTTCCTTTGTCTGCAGCCCAGTGGGCAGCGCATCGCGGTCGTCGCGCATCCACGCGTTGGCCGCCTTGATCGCGATCTCGGCGTCGATCGAGCGCGCCTGACCCAGGCCGAAGGTGTCGGAAACGAGCCAGCTGGCGGCGTCACCGTGCTTGGCCCAGGGCCGATGATGCAGCGCAACGCGGTCGCCTTCGAGTTCGAGCTCGAAGAGTGCGTCGCGCGCCTCGTCGAAGTGTGGCTCGACCGACGCGAGGACGAGCGGGGAGTGCGTCGCTGCGATGAGCTGGACGGGAATATCGTCCTCGCCGGTCAGCGCGTCCATCACGTCGAGGAGCGCCGGCACGATGCGGCGCTGCCACTGCGGATGGAGATGGGCTTCGATTTCGTCGATCAGGAAGATGATCTCTCGCGCGGGCGGCTGGCCGAGCAGCTCAGCCGCCTTGCGATGCTCTTGCCAGCTCCACACCAGGAGATAGGCCAGGGCGATCACGCGCCGCATGCCCGCCGAGGCGTGTACCACGGCGACGTCTTGCCCGTAGGGCATGCGAAGCGTCGGATAGTCCTTGGGATCGTCGATCGAAATACGCGTCTGCGCTCCAGGGCGTAGGCGTTCGGCCGGCGAGGGAGAGAGCTGTTCGAGGACGCTTGTCAGCTGCTGAAACGCCTCGCCTTGTTTGTCTTGCCACGACGCCCAGTCGCGGATCAATCCTTCGCAGTGCTCGTTGCCGTTCCACACAGCTGCGGGCTCGAAGCAATACGCGGGCGCGCGATCCTTGTCTTTGCGCCAGTAGTTGCGCGCTGGATCCCACACCGAAAATCCGCCGTCGACCTCGGCGTAGAGCACGAGGCCCGGAATGGCTGGTCGTCCTTGTTTGACCGACCATGCCTCGGTTCTTCGATCGAACGCGGACGTGTAGGTGTGTGCCTTGGTTCGCGCCGTGTACGCATAGGTGATCTGAGGCTTTGCAGGCGGCCGGTGCGGCACGACCAGCTCGCGCGCCCACGTGCGCGTGAGCGTCCACCACGCAACGTCGAGCAGGAACGATTTGCCGAGCCCGTTGTCGCCGGTCAGCAGGTTCATGCGCGGCGTGAAATCGATCGCCATGCGATCGGCCGGCCCGACGTGTTCGAGCCTGAGCGATTCGAGCGTCATGGCGCGAGTGTACCGCGTCGCTGCATCGACGCCCGCGCGCAGCGCTCAGGCCTGGGCGCGCTCGACCGCGCGGCGCGTCGGATTCGACGGACCGAGCTGGCGGCGGACGATCGACCGAGCGCGTTCCTCGAGCGCGTCGGCGCGCGCGGCGTCGCCGGCGAGACGATGGGCCGCGGCGAGCGTGATCAGCGCCTCGGCCAGTCGGGGATGGGCGGCGCCCAGGCGCGTCTCGAAGTGGTCGCGCGCTTCCAGCGCGTGCCGCTTGGCGTCGCCGGCGCGGCCGTCGTCGAGGGCCAAGCGCGCCAGACCGAGATGGGTCATGCCGATCAACGAGTGGCGATCGTCGGTCAACGTTTGCAGCTGGTTCAGCGCGCCATCGTAGAGCGATCGCGCCTGGCTTGGTTTGCCCTGGAGCCGATAGGCCGACGCGATGCCGATCAGAACGCGCGCGCCGCTCAGCGACGGTCGCGCGTCGCCGGCTGGCAGCAGCCCCTGGGCGCGGCGGAAGTCCGCCAGGGCCGCGTTGGCGTCGCTCCACTGCAGATGATGGTTGCCCCGGCGGATCAGAATTGCCGCCAGTTCGCTGTGTTCGTCGCCGAACGCGCCCTCGATCGATGCGATCGCCGCATCGTAGCGTCGGTTGGCGCGCGCGCGGGCGCCCATCGCGTCGTCGATCGCACCTCGATTCGCCTCGAGCACCGCCTGATTCGACGGATCGAGCGTGAAGCGTTCGAGTTGTTCGATGATCGATGCCGCTGCGTCGTAGCGACCCTGCTGGACGTAGAGATCGAGCTGGCTGCCCAGCATCCAGCCCACCAGCGGATGGTCGTCGCCCAGAACCGCCTTGCGGATCGCGAGGCCTTCGTCGAGCAGCGGCTCGGCCGCCTCGAGCTCGTCCTGCTGGATGAGCACGAGCGCCAGGCCCTGCAGTGACCAAGCCAGATCGGGATGATCGCTGCCCTGCGCCGTGCGTCGCAGCGTGATGCAGCGCTCGTGCAGCGCGCGCGCTTCGTCGAGTCGGCTCTCGCTGTAGTAGGAGAACGCGAGCGGATGCAGCAGATTGATTTCGTAGACCGCGGCCTGAGCCCTGCGCTCGTCGTCGGTCGGCTGCTCGGGTTGGCGCGCGAGCCAGGCGAGGCCGTCTTCGAGAATCGCCTGGGCTTCCTGAAGCCGCCCTTGCTGCACGAGCAGCGTGCCGTAGGCCTGGCACAGCCGCACGAAGAGATCGTCGTCCGGTGCGCAGCGCTCGCGGCAGGTGTCGAGCACCGCGCTGTAGACCGCCTCGGCGTCTTCGAAGCGGTTGGCGTTCCGGTAGAGCGTGCCGAGCTGGCTCTCGATGCGCAGGATGTCGGGATGGTTGGCTTCGAGCTCGGCGCGCAGCACGTCGCGGGCGCGCTCGGCGAGCGCGATGCCGTCGTCGTAGAGGCCGAGATTGCGGTAGACCGTGCTGATCGAATGCAGGATGGTGCCCTGCACGAGCGGCTGATCGCTCAGCTCGTCGACCCGCGCCGCGCCGCGGTCGAGCACCTCGCGCGCGGTGATCTGGGCGCCGCGGCTCTGGTTGGGATCCGACTCTTCGAAGATGTCGACCAAGAAGTCGGTGACCTGGCGCGCCGTTTCCGCCTCCTGGTTCGCGCGCAGCGCTTCCTGATTGGCGCGCGTCGCCTCCTGGTTGGCGCGCAGCGCCTCGCGGTCGGCCATGTCGCGCGCGCGGGCGGTGGAGAAGGCCAGCATCGACATGATCAGCGCGACCAGCACCGAGGCCGCGAGCGCCACCGCGCGCAGCTGACGTCGACGCCGCGCGCGCGGCTTGTTGCGGATCCAGCGCAGGCGCTCGAGGGTGTCGGCCGCCGCCGGGCGCGCGCCCGGCTCGAGCGACTTCAGCCGCTCGATCAGGGTCGAGAGATCGCCGTCGAGGCCGCTCGCCGGCAGCGTCTCGGCTTTTGCGACCTTGGTCAGCAGGATGCCGGCGCTGAGCTTCTCGTAGGGCGATTCGCCGGTCAGGATCTCCTGCAGCAGCAGGCCGAACGAATACATGTCGCTGGCCGAGGTCACCACCTCGCCGCGCGCCTGCTCGGGGCTCATGTAGGCGATTGTGCCCATGATGCTGCCGAGCTCGGTGTGGACGTAGGCGACGGTTTCCTGGTGCTGGTCGGAGAAGCCGGCCAGGGTCTCGCCGCGGCCGCCCGTGCCCTCGGCGCGGGCGCTGCCCGAGAACACCGCGGTCGTCGCCTCGGGATCGTCGTACTGGCCCTCGATCGGGCGCGGCGGGCTGCGGTCCTGCTGCTCGCGCGCGCGGCCGGGCTCGATCTCGTCGTCGTCCTCGCTCAGGTCCTCGTTGACCGAGCGCGCGATGCCGAAGTCGAGCACCTTGACCTGGTTGCCGGCCGCGATCATCACGTTTTCGGGCTTCAGATCGCGGTGGATCACGCCGCTGCCGTGGGCCGCGACCAGGACGTCGGCCACCTGGATCGCGATCTGCATCGCGTCGCGCGGCTCGAGATCGTCCTGCATGACGTCGCGCAGGCTCGAGCCGCGGATCAGCTCGAGCACCAGGTAGTCGGTCTCGCCGGTCTCGACGAAATCGTAGATCCGGCAGATGTTGGGATGGTCGAGCTGTGAGAGGATGCGCGCCTCACGCAGCAGCCGCGCCTTGGCCTCGGGGCGCAGACGGTGCTCGCGCCGCAGCGCCTTCAGCGCCACCCGACGGCCGAGTTTTTCGTCGTAGCCGACGTAGACGTCGCCCATGCCGCCCTCGCCGAGCAGCTCCTGCACGCGGATGTTGCGGATGCTGGTGCCGAGGATGGAGGCGGTCATCGGACGCGTGTCGGCCGCGACGCGCGGCGGACCTGTGACGGTGTGGGTACGAGCCAAGGGTGGTGGAACTGTGGTCGAGAACCGATTTGGATACACGGCTTGCCTCCGATACTACCGAATTGGATGCCAACAATGCCGAACGCCGTGATCACACGGCGTCGAGGATGCATCGGATGAGACGGACACCGGTCCAGGAAGTGCCGACGTGACGACGGCGATCGGGCCCATGGCCTGCCTGGCGGCGGCGTTCGCCTGGGCGCTCGCCGTCGAGTGGTTCCGACCGGCGGTGGCGCGCCACGGCGCGACCGCGGTCAACCTGGCCAAGAACGCGATCGCCAGCGTGCTGCTCGGCCTGACCCTACTCGTCGTGGGTCAGCTGAGCGTCCTGATGATGGCGCCCACGAAAGCGCTGCTGCTGATCGCGCTCTCGGGCGTGATCGGCATGGCGCTCGGCGACAGCGCGCTCTTCGCCGCGGTTCATCGGCTGGGCGCGCATCGCTCGCTGCTGCTGCAGACCCTCGCGCCCGCGTTCGCCGCCGGTTTCGCCCTGGCGCTGACCGGCGAGCGCCTCGGCGGACGCGCGCTCGCGGGTGCGCTCGTGATCGTGGCCGGCGTGCTGGTCGTGCTGGCGCCGCGCGCATCGGGCGACGCGACGTCGGCCGCCGCCGCCGCCGATCCGCGCGCGATCCGCATCGGCGTCGCGTGGGCGGTGGTCGCCGCGGCGTCGCAGGGCGGCGGCGTGGTGCTGGCCAAGATCGGCATGGACGCCGTGCCGGTGCTGGCGGCGGCGTTCGTGCGCCTGGCGGTGGCGGCGGTCGCACTCGCGCTGCTGCGGATCGCCGCGCGCGGTCGGCTGCGGACGATGCGTCCTGCGTCGTCGGACGACGATGCCGCGGCGTCGCCGCCCGACGAACGGGCCGCGACGCCGTCGCATCTGCGCGGCGTGGTCGGTCCGACGCTGCTCGGCACCTACCTGGCGGTGCTGCTGATGATGCTCGGCATCGATCGATCGCCGGCGGCGGTGGCGGCCGTGCTGCTGGCGACGACGCCCGTCTTCAGCCTGCTGATCGACGCTGTGCGCCTGCGCCGGCCGATCGGCGCGCGGGCGCTGATCGGGACCGCGCTGACCGTCGTCGGCGTGGCGCTGCTGAGCGTCGGCTGACGATCACACGCGGATCGCCGATCACCTGGCGGCACCGCGACAGGTCGGGTAGCGTCGCGCCATGAACGACCGAGCGCCCGCGAGCTGGCTGCGTTTGCTGACCCAGCCGTCCGTCCTGCGTCGCGCGGCCAAGGCCGCCCTGATCGTCGGCACGCTGCAGATCACGATCAACCACGGCGATGCGCTGCTGCGCGGCGACGTCGACAGCGTCCGGCTGATCAAGATGGTGCTGACCGCGTCGGTGCCGTTCGTGGTGTCGGCGGTGTCGCGCGCAGCTGCTCGCGCATCGCCAGCGCGCTCG
>JBCCOR010000023.1:0-16756 GCA_039025295.1 Acidobacteriota bacterium | reverse complement strand
GTACGGATCGAGCCGTTCGGAATTGGTCGAAAACTGCGCCATGGTTCGCTCCTCGGATCAGCCCAGACCCTGACCGGCCAGCTGCTGGATGTTCAGGATCACGAATTCGGCGGGCTTCAGCGGTGCGAAGCCCACGACGATGTTGACGATGCCGCGGTTGATGTCGTCCTGGGTGGTGGTCTCACGGTCGCAGCGCACGACATAGGCGTCGCGCGGGCTGGTGCCCTGGAACGCGCCCTGGCGGAAGAGGCCCTGCATGAAGGCGCCGACGTTGAGCCGGATCTGCGCCCACAGGCTCTCGTCGTTGGGTTCGAAGACGACCCACTGGGTGCCGCGGTAGAGGCTTTCTTCGAGGAAGAGCGTCAGCCGTCGGACGGGCACGTACTTCCACTCCGAGGCGAGCAGATCGGCGCCGACCAGGGTGCGCGCGCCCCACACGACGTTGCCCGGCACGCGGAAGTTGCGCAGGCAGTTGACGCCGATCGGGTTGAGCACGCCGTTCTGGTCGTCGGTGAGCACGGTTTCGAGCGCCTGCACGCCGCGCAGCTGGGCGTCGATGCCGGCCGGCGCCTTCCACACGCCGCGCTCGGCGTCGGTGCGGGCATAGACGCCCGCGGCCGTGCCGCTCGACGCGATCGTGCGCAGGCGGAACTCGTCGAGCGGATCGGCGATCTGCGGACGCGGGAAGTAGAGCGCGGCGTTCTTGTGGCGGATCGTGCCGTTCTGGTCGATCCACGCCTCGATCTCGGCGACCTCGTCGCGGGTCGCTTCGGCCTGCGGCACGTCGACCACGTAGAAGCAGCGCCGCCGATCGGCGTAGGCGATCGCGTCGCCGATCACCGCCAGCGCTTCGCCGTCGGGGAGATTCATCGTGTCGGGCAGGCAGAGGATGTTGATCAGGTCGACCGGGTCGAAGGCGGCGAGGGCGTCGCGGAGGGCGGTGCCGTCGGGCAGGGCGCCGTCGAGGCCTTCCGTGCCCGCGCCCTGCTTCAGGGCGGCGGCCGTGGCGCCGAGCGCGTAGCGCTGCACGTTGGGCGCGGAGAAGTTGAGCTCTCCAGGATTGCCGCCCACCAGATCGCCGGTGACGGTGACGCCGTCGTCGTCGTTGGCGCTGCCCGCGCGAACGACCAGCATCGCGCCGGTGGCGAGCGAGCCCAGCGCCTGAAAGGTGACCGTCGAAGCCGGGTCGGCGGTGCGCAGCATGCCCTGCAGCGTGTTGGCCAATCCAGTCGCGCTGGTGGGTGCCGTGCCCAGCGGACCGATCTCGACCCCGTCGACGATGAGGGTGTCGGTGGTGCTGACGGCGGCCGGATCGCCGATCGGCGTGCTCGTCGCGGTGCCGGTCGGCGCCGGACGCAGCGCGGCGTTCGCGGCGGTGACCCGAATCAGCTTGGAGCTGTCGTTGATGACCCGCGTGACGTTGCGCGATCCGTCGCCCATGGTGAGGTTGAGATAGGTCTCGCTGTTGACCTCGGCGCCGTCGACGATCTCGCGCACCGTCAGGTTGAACGTGGCGCTCGGATCCTGCGTGCCGTAGTCGACCTCGACCCGCAGGTTGTTGCCCCATTCGCCGGGCGATGCGGCTTCGAGGGCCAGGGCGTCGACACCGTCCGCGTCGTCGCGCAGCACGGTCTGCGCGGCAATGGCCGTGTCGGCCGCGGCGGTGCGCACGATCCACGCCTGCGACCCGCCGTTCTGGAAGAACTGGTCGATGGCATAAGCGGCTTCGCTGTCGGCGCGCAGGCCGCCGAAAATGCGCTCGAAGTCGCCGTAGGAGAGCACCCGCACAGCTTCGTTCATCGGGCCGCGCGAGAAATAGCCGACGAAGGCACCGATCGAGGTGGCGACGCCGGTGAGCGTGCGCACCCCGCTCGGCACCTCCTGAATGTAGACGCCGGGATAGGTGGGGCTGATGGGCATGGAACCTCCTGGGGTCGTTCGGATGGCGAAGCGTCGATCAGCTGCCGGTGACGCGGCCGATGAGAACGTGGACGTCGACGGGCTGGTCGCCCGTGTTGGTGAACACGATTTCCTGCGGCGCAACGCGCAGCAGCGCGCCGAGGGGGCCGCCGAAGAGGAACACGCCGGCATCGAGCGGCACGTTCTCGGCGCCCGCGGTGCCATCGGCGGTCCGCACCGTCCAGGTCAGCGACGGCGCGTAGCGGCTGGCGGTGAGGGTGAAGGCGCGCAGGTCGGCGGCGTCGTCGGACGGCTGGAGCTCGAGGGTCAGCGTCCCGGGGGCGCCGCCGTCCGCGGGCGCAGCGGCAGCGGGCACCTGACCTTCGACGAGGGCGTAGGCGTTGACCTCGGCGGACGCGCCGGCTTTGACCTTCGGTCCGTCGGCGATCTCGGCGCTGCAGAGCCAGGCAATTCGGGTCGGCATCGGTGGGCTCCTTGCGGACGCGAACCGCATCGTCGCGCCGCGGGTTCGGAAGGTGACGGCCGGAACGGAGACGCCTGCGATGGGACATCGAAGCGTGTCCTCTTGTGCATATTGCTCAAAGTCAGCGTGTGTGACGGTACCACAGCCCGTGATCGCGTCGGGCGGCTTCTTGCGCTTCGTCGAATGAGAGGTCTTCGACGACGCGAACGGTAAACCGCCGTCGCGTCCTCGGATCCCTTCCCGTGCAAGCAGGCCGTGCGGTGCGCGGCCGACAGAGCCTTCAACGTTTCGGGGTCATCATGCAGTTTTCCTCGGTCGATCGTGCTCAGCTGAGCCTCAACGGCATCGACGGCGCCACCGGCGCGTTTTTCCAAGAACCCATCGATCTCACCACGCTGCGCGAGGTCATCCGGGCGGAATCGCCGCCGCGCATCGACCGGCTCGCCGGGCAGATCGGCCGCGGCGAACGCATCGGTCAGGGCCTGCGCGAGGGGCTCGATCCGCGCCGACTGGCCGACGCCGGCTGGGGCGTCATCTTTGCCGCGAACGCCGATGCGGACGTCGCCGAGGCGCTCGAGCCGCTGCTGCGTCATCGCCAGCGCCAGGCCGGGGCCCACCGCGCCCATCGCTTCCGCGCGCTGAGCGGGCGCGACGGCTACCGCGCGGGCGAGTCGAAGCTGCGCTTTCTCGCCCGCCACGGCGTCGGATCGGGCCCGGTCGATCCCGACCAGATGCCGTTCTATCTGCTGCTGGTGGGCGATCCCGAGGCGATTCCCTACGTCTTTCAGTACCAGCTCGACGTGCAGTACGCCGTCGGCCGGGTGTGCTTCGACGACGTCGACGACTACGCCCGCTACGCCGAGACGGTGGTCGCCACCGAGACGGCGCGCGCCGATCGCGCCCGTCGGCGGCGCCGGACGACCTTCTTCGCCGTTCGCAACGCCGGTGATGCGGCCACCGAGATGGCGCACGATCTGCTCGTCACACCCCTCGCGCAGCGGCTGGCGCGCGAGGTTCCCCGCGGTCGCGTCGACACCGTGGCGGCCGCCAGCGCCACCCGCGCGCGCCTCGGCGGCCTGCTCGGCGGCGACGAGACCCCCGATCTGCTCTTCACAGCCTGCCACGGCCTGGGCTTCCGGCAGATGCGGCCCGAGCAGCGGGCGCTGCAGGGGGCGCTGGTGTGCCAGAAGCCGGGCGAGGGCGCGCGGGCGCCGATCTTCGGCGCGCGCGACGTCGATCCGAACGCCCGACTCGACGGCCTGATCGCCTTCTTCTTCGCCTGCTTCGGCGCGGGCACGCCGCAGCGCAACAACTTCGCCCACCGCGGCGAGCGCGCCACGCTGAGCGAGGCGAGCTTCGTGGCGCGGCTGCCGCAGGCGCTGCTCGCGCATCCGAAGGGCGGCGCGCTGGCGGTGGTCGGCCACGTCGACCGGGCGTGGACGTTCTCGTTCGCCTGGCCGCAGGCCGGGGCGCAGTTCGAAGTCTTCGCCTCGACCCTCAAGCGCCTGCTCAGCGGTCATCCCGTCGGCTCGGCGATGGAGTTCTTCAACCGTCGCTACGCCGAGCTGGAGTGCGATCTCGCCGACCTGCGCCAGCGCCTGGCATGGGGCGCCGAGCCCGATCTTCTGGAAGAGGTCGGCCTGTGGACGGCGCGCAACGACGCGCGCAACTTCATGATCGTCGGCGATCCCGCGGTGCGCCTCGGCCCGCTGGCGGCGGCCGACGACGCTCTCAATGGCGCGGGCTGAGGTGTGGCGGCGGCGGCCGTGACAGAGGCCACGGCAGAGACCGTAACGGAGGCGGTCAGCGACGCCTACCTGACCTACGCCGAGGACGATCGCGAATGGGTCGAGCAGTGTCTGGTGCCGCGCCTCGAGGCCGCGGGGCGTCGGCTGCGCCGCGACGAGGATCTGCCGGTCGGCGGCTTCGAGGTCGAGGAGCGCAGCCGGGCGGTGGCCGACGCGCGCAAGACGCTGGTGGTGGTGAGCGACGCCTATCTCGCCAACCGCTGGTCGCTGCTCGAAGAGGCCGTGACCGTCGAGCTCGATCCGGCGGCGCGCAAGCGTCGACTGATTCCGCTGCTGCGCGGCGACGCCCGGCTGCCGCTGCGCATCCGGCCGCTGGTGGCGGTCGATCTGCGCGACG
This sequence comes from Acidobacteriota bacterium, assembly GCA_039025295.1. Taxonomy (GTDB): domain Bacteria; phylum Acidobacteriota; class Thermoanaerobaculia; order Multivoradales; family J023; genus JBCCOR01. The sequence goes on along the minus strand of JBCCOR010000023.1, from coordinate 12,228 downwards.
ACGGCAACGAGCGCCAGTGGCAGCGGCTGCTCGACGCGCTCGATCCGGGACGCGACGACGCGCCGCCGGGCTTCGCCCAGCGCTGGAGCCTGGCGCTCGAAGAGGCCACCCGCGAGATGGTCGAGCCGACGTGGCACCGCGCCGGCGCGATCCTCCTGCTGCTCGGCTACGCCGTGGCGATGGCGGCGGTCAGCCTGGTGTTCCTGCTGCTGTGGGACGTGCCGGCGCTGCGCAACGCGGTGTCTGCAGCGCTGACGGCGTCGGTGCACGTGCTCGCCGCGCTGGTCTGGCGCGAGGACCGCGATCTCTTCCGGCGCTGGAGTCATCTCGTCGCTCGCTCGACGGCCTGGCGCGCCGCGATGATGCTCGCAACCGCCACCGTCGGCGTCGCCTGGACGACCCACGGCGTGCCCGAGGCGCGCCGCCATCTCTGCGGCCCGTTCGGCTGCAAAGAGGCCGGCACGATCCGTCTGGCGATCGACGCGTTCGACGAACGCGGCGCCGACGCGCAGATCAGCGGCGTCTACGAGGACGTAATGATGAAGCTCAGCGAGGTGCCGGGCATCGACGTTCGCAGCCTCGCCGGGCCTGTGCTCGGCGATCGTGCACTCGATCGGCTCGGCGTCGACGTTCGCCTCACCGGCCGCCTCGACGCGTCGCAGCTGACCGCCTCGCTGTGGGACGCGGCGCATCAGCCGATGCCGCCGCAGGTGGTCGTGCCGGCCGCGGCCGGCGGCGCCGCCGACCGCATGCGCCTGGCCAACGCGTCGACCCGCGCGCTGCTCGAGCGCCTCGGCGTCGCGCCGACCCCGGCGCTGATCGAGGCGCTGACCCAGATCCCGACCGACGATCCCGAGGCGGTCGCGCACAACGCCGAAGGCTTCGGCCTGCTGCGGGAAGGGCGTCATGAGGACGCCTACGCCGCGTTTCGCGCCGCGCTCGATCGCGATCCCGACTACAGCGTTGCGTGGTCGAACCTCGGCGAGGCGGCGTGGCGGCTGGGTGCCTACGAGCAGGCGCTCGACCATCGGCGGCGCGCGGTCGAATGCCTGCCGAGCCATGCGATCTTTCACCACAACCTCGGCCACGCGCTGGCGCAGCTCGGACGCGACGACGAGGCGCTGGCGTCGCTGCAAGAGGCGCTCGCGCGCGATCCGGCCCTGATCAGCGCCTACAACGAATCGGCGAACGTGCTGCTCGCACTGGATCGTCCCGCGGAGGCCGTCGACGCGCTGCGGCGCGCCCTGCTGCTGGCACCCGACTTCGCGCCGGCCTCGAAGAACCTCGGCCGCGCGTTCCTGGCCGCGGGCGATGCACAGGACGCCGACGCGCCCCTGGCGCACGCTCTCGCGCACTATCCGCCGACCGATCTCGCCGGACGCAACGAAGCGATGGCGCTGCGGGTCGAGGTGGCCGTCGCGCAGGGCGACGAGGCCGCCGCCTGTCGTCATCTCCACGTTCTGCGCGACGGCGATCCGGTCGGCGTGCTGCCCTTCACGCCCGCGGCCGAGTCGGCCGCGGTCCATCTGTCGTGCGCCGACGCCCGCGTCGGCCGCTGAGTCCGTCCAACGATCCATCGAGGAGAATCGACATGCCCGATCGTCCACGTCACGCGTCCACGGCGCTGCTCTTTGTTCTGCTCATGCTCGGTGCAGCGGCGTCCGTCGCCGAGCCGGCGGTGCTGTCGCGGGTGACGCCCGGCGTCACGCTGCGCGACGCCGCGCTCGGCGCGCGCGAGCGCCCGGCCAAGCCGCTGCAGATCATCGCCCCGGGCGCGCTGCTGGTGCTGCAGCCCAAGAGCGAGGTGATGGTGATCTGTCCGGGCGACCGCGCGGTCGCGCTGCGCGGTCCGCAGCAGTGGTCGTTCGGCAGCCAGAGCTGCGTGTCCGGCCGGCCGCTGCCGCCGAACACCTACGCCAGCCTCGTGCCGCGCGCGGGGCGCGGCGTCACCTTCCACGGCAGCCTGCTGATGGAGGCGCCGTCGCGCAGCGACGACGAAAACGGCAAGAAGCCAGTGCTCGTGCGGCCGCGCAGCCCGCAGCGCGCAACGGTCCACATCGCCGACGCGGCGCCCGACGTCGTCTGGACGTCCGTCAACAAAGCTGAAGCCTACGCGCTGGTGATGATGCGCGGCGGACGCCAGGAGGTGGCGCAGCTGACGGCGTATACGTGCGCGGCCGACGCGCTGGTTGCGCCGCGGCGGGCGTGCACGGCGCCGTGGCCGTGGAAGCCGCTGAAGCCGGGCGAGACGGTGGAGATCCGGGTGCGGGCCGAGGTCCCGGTCGATCCCGATCGTCCGGTGCGCACGTCGGACAAAAGCAAGCTGCACCGTCTCGAAAGCGACTCGGCGGCCGCCCTGCGCGGCCAGCTGCGGGCGCTCGACGATCTCGGACTGTCGACCGGGCTCCATCTGCTGCGCGCTCAGGTCTACGCCGGTTTCGGGTTGTACAACGAAGCCGCCGAGGTGCTCCGACAGGCGTTCACAGAGACCGAGAGTCCCGCCATCGCCGTGCAGCTGGCCGACGTCTACCTCGGCCTGGGGCAAAACCGGGCGGCATCGAACGTCTACACGCTTGCCGAGAGCCGGCTGGGCGCGCGCGGTGACGCCGCCGCCCGCGCCGCGCTGCATCTCGGCCTCGGGCGTCTCTACGTGCGCCAGAACGAGGCCGATTTGGCGGTCGAGCGACTCGACAAGGCGGCCAAGCTCTTCGCGAAAATCGGTCTGGACGGCGATGCCAAGCAGGCGGCCAACGAAGCCGAGCGCGCGCGCAAGGTCGCCCATGCGTCGGGTCGCTGAGGCGTCGAGCCGTGCGCCGCGCGAGGCGGCCGTCGATGCGTTTCGCAACCGCGCCTACGCCCTGATCATCGGCGTGGGCGCCTACGTCCACGCCGCGCCGCTGCCTCCAACGCTCGGCGAAGGCGCTGCGCAGCTCGCCGCGATCCTCGGTGATCCGGCCATCGGCGGCTACCGTCCGGAGCAGATCACGCTGCTGACCGACGGCGCGGCGACGCAGGAGGCGATCCGCGAGGCACTGGGCGCGCTGTCGACCGTCGAGCCCGACGCCACGGTCTTTCTCTACTTCGCGGGCCACGGCGGACGCGCCGGCGATGCCCAGGCCGATGACGCCGTGTACTTCCTGCCGGTCGAGGCCGACGACGCGCGTTCGGCCAGCCTGGCCGCGACGGCGATCTCGGGCGCGGATCTCGCCGCGGCCCTGCGGGCGATTCCGGCGGCGCGCTGGCTGGCGGTCTTCGACTGCTGTCATGCGGGCGGCCTGGGCGACGTGCGGTCGCCGCGCGGGCTCGCGGCGTCGGTGCCGTCCGCCTACTATGCCGATCTCGCCGGGCGCGGGCGGGTGGTGATCGCGTCGTCGCGCGCCGACGAGCGCTCGTGGATCGAGGATGCGTCGCATCCGAGCGTTTTCACGCGTCATCTGCTCGCCGCGCTGCGCGGCGGCGCGCGGCCGAGCGGACGCTGGCTGCGCGCCTGGGAGCTCTTCGAATACGTCCAGCCGCGGGTGACGATCGATCAGCCCGATCAGCATCCGGTGCTGCAGGCCGATCTGGAAGAGAATTTCCCGATCGCGCTCTACCTCGGCGGGGTCCGCGGTGCGGACGGCGGCCCGGCGCACGCGCGCGACGGCGTTTACCACGCCTACCTGAGCTACGCCGACGAAGAGCCCGACGCGACGCGCGTGTGGCGTCAGCTGGTGCCGCAGCTGGAGCGGGCCGGGCTCGAGATCGCCGTGTCGGGCGACGTCGAGGAGCCGGGCGTGCATCGCGTGGTGGGCATGCAGCGGGGCGTCGAGACCAGTCGGCGGACGGTGGTCGTTCTCAGCGATCGCTATTTCGGCGACCGCATGGCGCGGTTCATCGACGTCTTGGCCCAGACCCGCGGCCTCGAAGACGGCATCGCGCGTCTGATCCCCGTGTACTTCGACGACTTCGATCCAGACCAGCTGCCGCTTCGCCTGCGCACGCTGGTGAGCCTCGATCTCGGCCATCGTCATCGCGCGGCGCGCAACGTCGCGCGCCTCGTCCGCACGCTGAGCGAACCCCACATCGTGCGCGCGCCGCGCATCGCGGGCTAAACCGGGGGCCCGTTGCCTGAATCCTCCCTTGTCAGGCTGCGAGAACCACGGCTGGGGAGCCGGCGGCCGATCTGCGAACCAACGAGAGGAGAACGAGGTCATGTGGGGAACACGTGCAAGGCGCGCGGGGCGGATGCTCTGTCTTTTCATCCTGATGGCGATGATGGCCGCGTCGAGCGCGCTCGAGGCCAAGACCGACGGCAAGCGTCATGCGCTGCTGATCGCGATCAACGACTACGCGCACTGGACGCCGCTGAACAATCCGATTCCCGACATGCGCACGCTCGCTGCGGAGCTGCGCCATCGCTACGGCTTCCTGCCCGAGGTCGTCGAGAATCCGACGCGTGAGGACATCGTCGCCAAGCTGCGGCGCTACATTCGGCAGGACTACGGGCCCGACGATCAGCTGGTCATCGCGTTCGCCGGCCACGGCACCTACGACGCGGTCAGCGACATCGGCTATCTGGTGGCCAAAGACTCGTACACCAGCAGCGACGATCCCAACTTCCTCAGCACCATTCCCTATCCCTGGCTGCTGGCGCTGATCGACAACATCGACAGTCCGAACATCCTGCTGATCGTCGACGCCTGCTACTCGGGCAGCCTGAGCGACTTCGGCGGACGCATGCGCGGCGGGGGCGATGGGGGAGGCGCGGTGCGCCGGTTCCTGACCGCCGGCGGCAAGGAGTACGTGCCCGACGGTGACGTGAATCAGCACACGCCGTTCATGCGCCGACTGCTCAAGGGCCTGCGCGCGCTCAAGACCGCGAGCGACACGGTGCGGCTGGGCCCGCTCTACGGCAAATTCATGCGCAACGTCGAGCCGTCGCCGCGCATCGGCTCGTTCGGCCAGCACGCGGGGATGGAGGATTTTGTTTTTACCCTGCGCAACGCGGCACCGGCGCCGCGGCCGCAACTGGCGATCGCATCGACCACGGCTGCTGCACCGGCCGCAGCGGTTGCAAGCGTCGCAGTGGCCGTGCCGGTCGCGCGCGCGGCCGCGCCGCGCCTGCGCCCGAAGCCGGAGCGCCTGTCGGATCGCGACATTCGCTTCGCCTTCGAGAAGCTCGAGATCTTCGACGCAGGGCGCAACAGCGAGGGTGATTTTCCCAATCAGTTCCGCGCGCAGAAGAAAAACGGCCGCGCGGTCGTGGTCGATCTCGAGTCGTCGCTGATGTGGCAGCAGGCGGGCTCGGAATACCGCCTGACGATCGACGAAGCCGTTGCCTACATCAAGCGGCTCAACGAGGAAGCGTACGGCGGCTATCGCGACTGGCGCCTGCCGACCGTCGAGGAGCTCGGTTCGCTGATCGAGCCGCAGCGCAAGGCCGACAGCCTCTACATCTCACCCCGCTTCGACACCGAGCAGGAAGCCTGCTGGACGGCCGATCGCGACCGACGCACGACCGACGTCTACTTCGTCAGCTTCAACACCGGCAAGGTCCGTCAGGGCTACGGCGGGCCCAAGGCCTTCGTGCGCGCCGTGCGCAGCCTGTGAGGTCCTCAACCATGGAGAAACCGATGTCCGTCTACACCCGATGCCGTCCGACCCTGTTGCTCTTGTTCGCCTGCGCTTTGTTGGGCAGCGTCGCGCCGCTCACCGTCTCGGCCGGTGACTTCGCCGGCAAGCAGCCCAAGAAGCGCGTCGCTATTGCGACCTTCGCCAACGAGTCGGGCTATCACAAGTACAAAGAAGGCAATCTGGGCGGCGGCCTCACCGAGAAGCTGGGCGAGGCGCTGATCGACACGGGCAAGTTTGTTTTGCTTGAGCGCGGTCGCCTGCAGGACGTCGTGGACGAGCACAAGCTCGGTGACGTGGCGCGGGTCGAGCCCGCGGTGGTCGGCCGCCTGACCTCGGCCCAGGCGCTGCTGCGCGGCGTGATCACCAACATCGACGTGCCCGAAGAGCAGAAGGGCGGCATGCGCATCAAGGGATTTTGGGTCGGCAGCGGCTTCAAGCGGGTGACGGTCACCCTGAACCTCAACCTGACCGACACGACGACCGGCCAGATCCTTCAGTCGAAGACGGTGACGGGCAAAGCGTGGCAGCGCAAACTGCGCGTCCGCAAGAGCGGCGATGCCGACATCGAGCTGCGCCGGGACGACACGGTCGCCAAGGCGCTCGACGACGCGATCCGCGAGGCGACCACGCTGATCGTCGCCGGCATGGAGAAGATGCCGTGGCAGGGCAGCGTTTCCCGCGTGTCCGGACGCCGGATCATCGTCAACGCCGGCTCCGACGCCAACGTCGAAACGGGCCTGGTGCTCCGGGTCTACGAGCGCGGCGCGTCGATCATCGATCAGGAAACCAACGAAGACCTGGGTCGCCTCGACGAGGAGATCGGCATGATCCGCATCGTGGAGGTCTCGCCGAAGTTCTCGATCGCTGAGAGCGTCCAGGGGCAGGGGTTCGCCAAGGGCAACATCGTGCGTCCGATGAGCGGCTGAGCCGATCGCGCGATCAGGTGACGCGCTGCGCAGCGCGCGGGGATTCTCGCGCGGGCTGCGGCACGTGCGGCGGCGCCAGGCACAGCACCGAGGGCAGCTGCTCGGGATGGGCCAGGCGCAGCAGCTGGTAGCCGATGCCGGCGAGGCCCATCATGAAACCGGGTGTTTCGACGCCCACGGGCACGCCGCACATCCAGCCGTGCTGTTCGAAGCTCGCCAGAATGGCCGACGCGATGTGGTCGGCCTGCGCGCGCAGTTCTGCGTCGTCGAGCACGCGGCTGGCCTCGAAGAGCAGATCCAGATTGCCCAGATCGCCGTGGCACAGGCAGTGATTGCCGCCGAAACCCTGGCGACGGGTCGTCTTCAGGGCGACCGCGAGCTCGTCGCGCGTTTCTGGGGTGTCCAGGAAGGGTCGCATCGCCAGTCGGGCGAGGCCGATGCCGGGTGCACCGTGGCACCAGGCCGTCATGAAGCTCTCCGCGTCGACCGCTTCCTGAAGGCTCTCTTTCCCACGCAGGTCGTACCAGTTGCCGTGGGACGCTGAGAAGAGGGTGCGCTCGTAGCGCAGCGCCTCACGTGCGGCCTCCGCATACGGGGCGTGATCGCACGCGTCCGCCAGGGCGAGGAGCGCCACGGCGTAGCCCGAGCTACCGTGGGAGAAGCCGCCGAGGGCCAGTCTGTCTTCCTTGGGCCAGCCCAGGCCCTGCGCCATGGGACACGCCCGGCTCAGCAGCTGATCGCCGCAGCGACGGGCGACGTCCAGCAGGCGCGCCGACGGCGTGACCCGGTGCAGCGCCAGCAGCGCCGGGATCGCGCCCGCGGCGCCGCCGATGACGTCGTCGGATGGGCAGGCATCGAGATGATCGGGCAGGGTCTCTGCCAGGGCTTCGGCCTCCGCCGACAGCGCGGCGTCTTGCCAGAGCGCCGCCAGATGGGCGTAGGCGTAGATCACCCCGCCCAGGCCGCTGAGGCCGAGCAGGCGCACGTCGTCCATCTCCTCGGTCGGGATCCGCTCGCGCAGGCTCGCCAAACCGCGACGCGCGATCGCTGTGTAGCTGTGTTCACCCGTGATGCGGCCCAGATGGGCCAGGAAGAGAGCGATGCCCGGCGAGCCGTTGTAGAAATCCCAGTCTGCGGGGCGCAGATGCCAGTGGCGGTCGCCCACCAGGCTGAGACACAACCAGTCCGCCTTGTCGTCGCTGACAAAGGCCAGCTCGATTAGGTGATCACCGACCGCGCGGGCCGCTGCCGTCAGGGCCTCGGGACCTGCTGCTGGCGGGTCATTCGTCAGCGCGTAGGAACCCCAGCGCAGATGGCCTTCACCCATCATCAGCGCCGTCAGCGCGCCCCGAATCAGGCGCTGCTGCCACGCCAGGTCCTGGTCGTTCATCGCCTCGATGCGGGCGCGTGCTGCGTCCATCGGACGGCGCTCCAGGAAGTCGGGGATCGGCACGCCGGAGGCGCTGAACAGATCGCGGCTGCCCGGTCGGGTGGTGAACAGCGGCACGTCGCCGCAGGCCATGTCGCGTTTCTCATGGGCGATGAGCCGGGCCGTCGTCTCGTTTGTCAGGGTGCCCAGCCAGAGTCGATCCAAGAAGCGCTCACGGTCCAGGGCATCGCGCAGCAGATTGGGATGCGTCGCCTCTTTCAGCATGCGCGTATACACGTGGGTGGACCGCATGATCACGCGCACCTCGTCGCCGGCAAAGGCGGCCAGCGGCGAATCCGGTGCGAGGAGGGCCTCGCGCTGGTCAAGCAGGCATTGGTACATGCGCGCGAAACCCGCCTCGATCGCATCGCCGTAGTCGAGCACGCGAATCGGTTCTTCACCCAGCTGGGGCAGGTTCTCCTTGGCCTTGAGCTGCGTACGCTGGCGCACCACCTTCATCTCGTCGGTGCCGGCGCCGTCCCACCGCACCACGGGCACGGGCGTCAACTGCTGGCGGTCATGGCCCAGGCCGCTGGCGTCGTAGCCGTCTTGCTCCCGATGACGGGGCAGCATGCCGCTGCGCAGCACCGAAAACGCCATGGAATAGCCGATGCCTTTGCGTTGCTCTTCGGGCATGCTTTCGAGGAGGCGCGGCTGGAACAGGGACTCCAAATCCACCAGGATGGGATGCTCGCCCGAAGCGATCAGGTTCTCGGCGTGGAAATCGTTGGCCTCGAGGGCGTAGAGAAGGGCCAGGTAGGCGCCCTGGCGCAGATAGAAGCGCTCCAGCTGTTCCGGCGTGTCGCAGCTTTTGTATTCGGCGAATTCGGCCCAGCCGTGATCGTCGCGATCGAGCACCGCCAGAGGACGGAAATCGGGCAGGTCGCTGCGCGCGTTGAGCCACATCAACAGCTCCTGAAAATGACGCTCCACCGCCAGAGAGCGGGGCTTGTAGATCAGCCGGGCGCCCGACTGAAAGCGCAGGCTGATCACTGTGCGCCCACCCCGATGGGTGTCGCCTGCGCCCAGGGTCAGATTGACGAGCAGACCCGGAGAGACGCCGTCGAAAAAGGTGGTTTGGATCGCAGGCCAATCTTCGGTGAGACGTGTGAGAAATTCCAAGCAGGCGCGCTGCCAATGATCGACCGTGCGCATTACGTTGCGGGCCAGCACTGGGTATTCCGCGAAGAGGCGAGCGCGCACCTCCGCGCGCTCGAGCGAAGCGACAAAAGAGGCGAACCGCTCTTCGCTCGTGTCGCCGGTGAGCGTCTCGCGCAGGCGCGCGACGTTGAGCTCGAGGATCAGCGTGCGCGTCACGGCGTTGAGCAGGGGCTGAGGCAGGAACCGGCCCAGGGTGCGGACGATCGTTGCGGGATCGAAGGGCAGATCCTCGTGCGCGCCGACCAGGGCGTCGACACCGGCCTGCAGCGCGCGAACGCCCATGGCGTAGAGCGGGCGCACCAGATTGAAATAGCCGCCCGTCGGCCCAAAGCGTTCGAGATCGGGCTCCGGCGGGTCGGGCAGATCCGCATCAGATGCGTAGGCCCGGGCAAAGCGCATCATCCATGACGGCCGCTCGCCTGCGCGCGCGGCCAGGCCGTCTGCCGACTCGCCCAGCAGCGCGCGGAATCCCGCTTCGTCCAGACCGTCGTCGGCCAGCCGCGCCGCCAGAATCGCTTCGTCGTCGAACGGTCGCGTGGCGCGCCATGCCTCCAGCCGCGCTTTGCTCTGGGCCGCGTCGATAGCCTGTGCTGTCAGAGGACGATCGAGCATTGCACGCTCTTCCAGGTTCATCGCCAGGAAGTAATGCGGATCGTGAAAAAGATGGGCGGTCATGGTATTTCTCTTCGCTTAGGAAGCTGCTGGCTATCAAAAAACCGCGTCTTGGCAGTGCCAGGTACGCGGTTTGAGTGCTACGTCAAAGACAGTACGTCAATAGCAATGTGTATCGTATGGGTCGATCGTATCTTCACAGCAGGTTTGAGTCTGAGCCGCGGTGAGGAGAGGATCGGGACCGCCGGTAGGACATCCGCCAGCAACGCGCTGGAGGTCATCGTCATCCAGCTTGACGGCACCGGCAGGGCTCGTAATCGTGCCTTCCTTCCAGGCCTTAATCAGTGCTTCTTTGTCTTTGCGCGACATGTCTTCCTCCTTATGGTGTTGTGAAATGGGGTTGCAATAACCCCCGAGGGGCGTAATTCGATCGCGCCGGAAGATGGCTCACTGGACTTGCCAAGAGCCTGGCGACCTAGCCGAAGTTCGAACCGGTGCAGCAACCGCCGGTGTAGGTCCCGCAGCAGCCGAAGGTGTCGCAGGCGTCGGTACCTTCGAGGGCGCCGCCGCCGGCGACGCGTTCGAGGTCGGTATCATCGAGCACGATGGCACCGGCAGGGCTGGCCATGCTGCCTTCCTTCCAGGCCTTGATCAGTGTCTCTATGTCTTTGCGCGACATGTTTTCTCCTTGTGTCGATCGGAAGCAGAACGCAAACGCGCCGTACGCCAGGTCGTGCGCAAGCGAAGGCGCTGCTACGGGCGTTGGTCGTGAGAAATATCGTCGTTAAGACTTTTGATTGTACAACAGGATGCCTTGTTCCGTCGAACTGCCCGTCAGACGGATTGCGCTACCTAGGATGAGTCATCCCTCAATCACGACTCGGAGAAACAACGCAATGAAGGGAAAGTATTCATTCCACTGCCGATACCTGGTGCTCATGACGCTCGCACTGACCGTACTCGTCGCCGCGCCGCCGGCCGCAGCGGGCGAGTTCCAGGTGGTGGCGCGCGGCGGGGATCGGTCGCCGGACGACAGCGGGGATCTGTCGAGTTTCGGGAATGCGGTGATCCAGCGGCGCGGCGAGGCCGTGTTCGCGGCGTCGGTGACCGAGAACGGCTTCGTGCAGTCGTCGGATCTCTTCCGCGCCGGCCCGCAGCCGGGACAGCTGTCGCTGCTCGCCAAGCAGGGCGCGCCCGCGCCCGACGCCAACGGCAACTTCGGTTCGTTCAACGGTGAGATTCCCTACGTCAACAACGCCGGCGCGATCGCCTTCGGCGTGTTCTTCGAGAACACCCTCGCCGGCTTCGTCGACCTGACGGCCATCCTCACCCGGCGCGCGGGCGGACCGCTGCAGATCGCCGTGCGCTCCAACCAGCTGACGCCCGGCGGCGATCGCTTCGGCGTACCGGTCTCGCCCTTCGCCTTCAACGACGCCGGGCAGGTCGGGTTTACCAGCCTGACCCGCTTCGATGAGGTCCTGGGCATCTGGCGCGTCGACACGCCGTCGGGCGCGGTGGTGCGCATCGTGGGGCAGGGCGATCCGACGCCCGCCGGCGACGGCATTCTCTTCGGCGGCGCGTCGGGGCCGGGGATCAACGTGATGAACGAAGCCGGCGAGGTCGCTTGGTACGACATCATCGACGACGGCGACGACTTCTTGGGCACGATCCTGCGCGGCACGCGCTTCGATCGACTGGTCGAGATCGCGCGGGAAGGCGACGCCACGCCGACCGGCAACGGCATCTACGAAGCGTTCAGTGCCCAGTTCTTTCCGCAGATCGAGATCAACGACCGCGGCGACGTCGCGTTCTCGGCCCGACTGGTGAGCACGCAGGGCGGTCTGGCCGACGATTTCGCGATCTTCCGCGGCAACGGCAGCCGCACGGTCGAGATCGCGCGCAAGGGCGAGACCGCGCCCGACGGCAACGGGCGCTTCCTCGATCCGGGCCTCGCGGGCCACCTGATTCTCAACAGCCGGCGCGAGGTGCTCTTCGCCTCGTCGATCACCGGCGCGACGAACGGATCGTCCTCGGGGCTCTTCCTCGGCGGCGTCGGCGGGCGCCGCGTGGTCATGCGCCTGAACGCGCCGGCGCCCGGCGGCGGCACCTTCGCCGCGCTGCCGTCGATCTACGCCCTGAACAACGCCGGCCAGGTGGTCTTCCGCGCGGTCGTCGACGTCGGGCAGTTCAGCTCGATCGCAGGACTCTTCCTCTACGAAGCGGGCACGCTGTCGGCGATCGTGCGCGAAGGCGACGTGATCCCCGGCCTGGGGACGGTCACCGGCCTGGTGACGACGACCGGGCTTCAGGGCGAAAGCCGCGCCGAGCGCAGCCTGCTCAACGATCTCGGGCAGGTGACGTTCCGCGTCGGCACCAACGGCGGCCCGGGCATCGTCGTCTGGACGCCCGACTCGCTCGGCTTCGTCGACGGCTTCGAGTGGGGCGGCATCAGCGCGGGGTCGAACGGGCGGCGCGGGGTCCAGGCGC